>CAIMFA010000583.1 GCA_903840185.1 uncultured Lentisphaeria bacterium
AATCAGATTCAACGCCTGCCAATTCATAATTCATATTTCACCATTTCAGATCGTACCATTTTTGATCACTGATGCGTTCCTTAAGAGGATCGACAAACAATTTATTGTTCCGTCCCAGCCATATTTCCTCAACATCGCTTTCAAGCTTGATCAAAGCGCTGAGCGCATAAGATGTCGTGCGATTGTTGACACATGTTTCGCCGCCGCCTGGAAAGCCTTTCGGCCCCTCATATCTGCCTTTAAAGGCCCCGTCAAGCCTGCCATCGCCAGTATTGCGATACTGCATGGCAAGCAGTTTTCCCAAAGCTTTCTCCCCTGCTTTTAGTAGATTTTCGTCATCATAGTATCTGCCTAGATCATGAAAATACATTAAAGCAGTCGGCACCGCCGAAGGATGGGCGCCATCGCAGAATCCCCCGTCTTCATCCTGATGGTTCGCCAGCCATTGAGCGTATTTACGCGCAGCATTCCGGTATTTCTCGTCTTTGAAAAGATCGGAAGCGGTCTGCAGCATAGCCGCCCCGAAATCGTCATTGAACAGGTGCATGCTGGGAGTGACATCTTTCTGCCCGCTTTCCGCCGTCACATTCCAGGTGAATATTTCCCGTTCCAGAATTATTTCTCCATTGTCTTTGAAAAAATACTTCATGTAGTTATCGGCAATGGGGCGCAAACCGAACTCAATATACCGGCAATCCTCGGAAGCCATGAAAAGGTCGTAATAAAACAGTCCGGTGCCGGATTGGAACGAGCCACGGGCATAGAAGTCGGGAAATTCTCTTTCCATGTAACATGCATAGCGTGGCCAGCCTTCACACATGCAGTACTTCAAATGGAAATCGCCAAACAACACTGCGCGGCGCAGATATTCATCTTCTCCGGTAAATTTATAGAGCCAGACCAAAGCCCAGGCTGCGGTAGTCGCGTCACGCGGGGCAAATTCCATCGACTGCGGGGTCAATTCCCGGATTGCCCCGTAATAGCGCGGCTCATGCGGGTCCAATACTTGAAGTGACATCAGATAGTGCCCTGCATATTCCGCCGCTTCCAAATATTTCGCATCTTTGGTTCGGCGATAGACCGAAAGGAGGGACATAAGCGCCGCCCCCGTCTGCCAGTTCCCCGTGTAAATCAAACTGCCGCTGGCCTTGTCATAGGTTCGGATGAACCGCCCGCGGTTGGCATCTTGCCGATCTGTTACTTGATTCCGTATCTGCCATTCTGCGCATTCAAGCAGGCTCTCATAAACCGTTTGACTTTCTGTCATTTTCACTTAATCTCACCTTTGTCACTTATTTCCCGGATTTTCACGTCATCGAACCATACTTTCCCTGAAGCGAACTGAAGACGCAGATTAAGGAAAGCCGTAGCTTTCTCGCCATCCTTGTTCGGGTCTGGCGGAGTTTTGAATTCAATCGCCTGTTTTGTCCATTCAAAGGTGCCGGAATATCCTCCGACTGGCCAGAATTCGTTATATTTCCGGCCCGGCCATATTATGTTTACCAGAGCCCCGGAAGATTTTTCGGTCAGTTTTTTGATGTTTTCCCCCTTTACCCAAAAGGTCAACAGATATTTGGTGTCTGGTTTGAGGGATGGCAATCCTTGTCCTATGCCGGGCCGGTCATCCGGCTTGGCATCCGGATTGGTGATGCAAATACTTTGGCAGCCATCCCGGTAAGTCGTGCTGTCAATGCTGATGCACGGCTTTTCTTCTGCTTTCGTCGGCAGATACCACGGGCCCAGCATCCGCCCCGAAATTTTACCCTCGAAACTTCCGTCCAAAGGCATCCAGTCGCTTCTGTCTTCTGCTTTGTCCGAAAAACGTATGCGTCCAAATTTTGCCAGGTCATGGAATCCACTTTTAAGGAACGGGCTCCATGAAAAATATTGATTCTCTCCCTTGTCCGCATTGAGTATATTGCGTGAACGGTTGAAATTGGCAACCCATGTTTCTCCTAACTTTATCCCGTCCGGACTTAGCGCCTTAACCGGGATGGCGATCTCTGCCGTCCAGCGTTCTTTCTCCAATGACGTTTTCACCTGCAAGTCGCAATTCCAGTTCAATTTGACATTTTCGCGCTTAAAGCCTCCTTTGCTATTGACGGCTGCGTCAGATACAGCACCACGGGCGTTCACCGTAAACTGGTAGTAGTTTTCACGGTCATTGGAAGGATTAAGGAAAACTTCCACCGATGCATCCTGCCAGACATCCTTGTCATCACGCTGGCGTTCAGCCAGTTTTAGCGCAGCCATTTTGGGTTCTTCACAGTCGAATGCAACATATAAAGTTTCGGGGCTCCACAAGACGCGCACCGCGGTCTTCTCCCGGGAAGCCGTGCCGTCGAAAGGCACCAGATACACCGGCTGACATGCTTTCCATGCCTCGTCATCAAGTTTACCATCAACAATTATCGGAGCGTTGACCGGAGCGACATCAAGCACGAGATCATCAATTTCCCGTTTAATGCCATAGTACGCGCTTCTTACACGTTTCATTTCGCCCAAATATTTGTCATGGAAAAACTTCACCCTCATTTTCGCGTCAGTATCATCGCCGGCTAGCTTTTCGGCTTCGCCAAACAGCGCGTCGAATTCCTCGAAAACCGCCGGCGTATAGATCGTATCCCAAACCTCACGGTCTGAACGCACCGCCAAAGACGGTCCCAGCGGTGTTTCAACTATATTGCCGGCAAACGACTTTGTCCATATCTCTTCAAGCCTTTCGAAAAACTTGCTCATGGGCTTGGCGGCGGGACCAAACAATTTGGACATTGAATCGGCCTGCAACTCGTTGAAATCAAGTTTGGAGTTCCACAGATATTTATAAATGAAATAGCCGTTGGGAAACTGGTTGTGCAGTGCATAGGAGATGTTGGTCTGCACATAGGCGCCATTGATGAATGGTACTGTTTTTTCATAATACTCAGCGATTAAGTGTGAACTGACGGGCGGTATACCTTTGGGAATCCCCCCGCCATATTCATTCATGTAATTCCTCAATTCAAGATGCCGGCTGCTCTTGCTGCTCCATTCGACAATAAGTTGATGATCGTCTTGTCCCATTTTAGTTCCCAGGCCCCAGGGGCCAGTAGGACAAAGTGACACATAGATATTATCAGGCAGTTTCACGTTGGGAACAGCCCCGTAATCGGCATAGGCGGAACAAGTAACGAATCCTGAAATATTTTCTTTTTTTAACCGGTTCGCAATATCGGCAACCATGCCCCAGATCAAGTCGGTCTGCCGATTATTTTTCCAATAAGGCCAACATTTGTCACAATGACACCAGTTCCCTTCGCCCAGAGCGTCCTGAGGCCCAAGATCAAAATATCCTGGGAAATGTGCGGATATATCCCAGCCGAATTTATCAATTTTCCCTTGGTACACGCCCCTGATTTTTGCGTCTTGGCCAGTCAGATATGATTTCGCGTCCTCGAATATTTCCTTGCGCAACCCCTCATTGCTGAAGCATAGATGACCGCAATGCGTTTCTGAACTATCGGTGGAGCGCGTTCCATCAGCACGCAACGCGAAATATTCCGGGTGAGTTTTTCCCCATCGCTTAATAACCCCTCGGCGCGATAGTCCGTGAGAATTCGGCACATATTGCGTTTGTATGCGGTTTCGCAGACTCATGAGTGTGAGCGTCGAAGTAATATCTTTTGAGGACTGCTCTTCATACCAAAACAACTTCCCTTCCCGGTCACTGAACAGTGATATACGGCGAGTCAGGCAGTCCGGCTGTTCATAGATGTTCATCTGCGGCACGTTTAATTTTTTTGTTTTTGGTACGACGGTGCCATATTTTCCGGGAAAGAAAAAACGCGCACCGGTAAAGCGTTCGAGAAAATCATATACGCCGAAGAGCGTTCCCCGTTCGTAAAGCATGCCCCATAAAAAACTACCTGTTTTCGGGTCTATCGATTTGTCGTCACGGCCGGCGATGACAATATCCTGTCCGGAAGATTTGATCACAAACGCATCTCTGGGCAAACTCGCGACATCAATATTCATTTCTTTTGCCAACTCGCTGTCACCTAGGAAGATCGCCGGAATTTTTCCACTTCGCTGATTGACGATTTTAAAATCCGCACCAGTGGCTTGATCAAGAAATGTTTTAAGTTCAAGGGCCGCGAATGTGACAACCGGACAGGGCTTCACGCCGAGAACAATCTCCGCACCGGCCTCGCCGTTCTCCGCCAGATTGATCATTTTTGATGAATCAAGCGAACAGCGATGCCTGTCAGCTAACGGAATAGCCTCCGCGGCGAATACGGCGGCAAACAAGTTAAAAATAACTGTGACAGCGATAATAAGAGATAATTGTTTTTTCATTTATTTTCCTTTATATTAATTCCATATGCCGTTAAAAAATGTAATGATCAATATTTATTCAGCTTGGCTCAATGCCTCTCCACTTGAGGCGACTTTGTTCTTTGTCTTGGCTTAGGTCTTCGAATCTAATGCCCGCCCGCAGGGCGTGGAAGTCCGTGCGTAATACCCCGAGGCTTGCCTCGGGGATAGGATGGACGGGAGAATATTCTTTATTGCTCGAATAGATATGTTGCGCCAGAACCGTAAAGAATATTGAATTTTACTGGTGATACATGAAAATCTGCCCATAAAGCATTAGTTTCATCCCTATGACGAAAATCTATGGCCGGTGTAACAGCTGCCGATGTTAAAAAAGGGTATGTGTTCACGCTAAACATGGTTGGCCATCCCTCTTTCCCTGCCAAAGTACTAAGAGCTTATCCGTAAATAACTCCTAGTTTTCTATATATTATCATGGATGCTGTCAAATGAAGCAGCGCCTCATAATTGGCGGACTTTTTCTCAAATCTCACCAG
>CAIMFA010000584.1 GCA_903840185.1 uncultured Lentisphaeria bacterium
CTGAAACTGCGACAAACCATTGCCGGTCGATAAACAGCGCACCCGCCAGGAATCAAACCAGTTATCAGAACAGTTCCGGCGCCGACAGCATTTCATAACCGGAGTAATCAACGCCGAATACAAAGTAACCGAAAAACGCTAAACTCCCTGCTTGATTTGTCCGCCGGGAGCACGCAATTTTATTGTCTGTCGGCGAAATCGGGACATTCGAGATCAGCGAAATTGGGACATTTTAAGTCGGCGCTGACAGTCGGCGAGATGTTTTTCGTTAAAAAAGGTGGATTTTGCATCAAATTGATGTATTTTACCTTATTGTTTGCCTGCGCCTGAGTTTTTAGACAAGGGAAAATGAGCTCAAAAAGCAGGGTTAAGACAGGTGGCAAATAGGTACCATCAGGAGGCTCAGAAGCGCCAGAAAGTACCATTTTAGACGATTAGTTTATTGAGCGAAACGGCAGGCGTATGCGACATTCCTGAGTTCAATAAGCCTTGTTTATAGCGAATCTGAGCAAAGATTAGATTTACAAAAGGTTCACACCTTCGGCACCAACTTTACTCCTCAAAATTACCGGTTTTTTACTACCAGTTCTATTGCAGTTTCTGTAGAGATGCGCTACGTTACTTCACATTTATTAAATGTGATTGGAACTCTTGAATATGAAATATATATATTTGCCATTACTGGCAATAATGACGCTGCTTTCTTTTCCGGCCTCTTCTGCCGAACAAGCTAAAACAACCCCTGTCAGTTCTCCGCAGAATTCGGATATTTCAGCCAGGCCGCAGCCGGTTTATTCGCTGCAAACATTCAAAGGGAAAAAAATCGCCTCGATCACGGGGACAGTATTTGATAAACTTATCAACTCGGTTATTCCGGATGTCACCCACCTGTATTTTAATGATTACACGTCAATGACTGAAGCCCTGCGGCTCGGCAAGGTGGATGCGGTCGGAGTCGATCAGCCGGTCGGCAGAATGCTTGAAGGCAAATGCCCCGACCTGATGGTCTTTCCCCTGCTGGTGCTGAATGACAAACTGGGTTTCGCCTGCCGCAAAGGGGATAAGCTGGCAGTTGATGCCGCCAGTGCAATCGAGGAGATGCGGCGCAATGGCACTATGGATGATATGGCAAAGCGCTGGCTGTCCGGTAAAGATGAGCTGATGGTGATTCCGCCGGAGCTTGAAAAGAAAAATGAGGCATCTGCGGGGGGGCTCCGGTTTGCCCATGACAATGTTTCGATGCCCATGGGATACAGCGGAGCCGGAGGGAAGTCGCTGGGTTACGATGTGGAACTGGCGATCCGCATCGGCGTGGCATTGAACCGCAAAGTCGAATTGATTCCGATGAGTTTCGGCGGTTTGCTGGCGGCATTGCAGTCCGGAAAGGCCGATATGGTCGGCGGCTGTTTGTCAGTTACCGAAGAACGCGCTAAAAGCGTTGATTTTGCCGGATCATATTACCAGAGCGGGATAGCGCTGCTGGTCAGGAGGGAGACTGTTGCCGCCGCCCCGGCTGCATCGATCAGCAGATGCAGTGATCTGGCAGGAAAACCCGTAGGCACTATTTCCGGCACAAAATTTGACACGCTGCTGAAGGAAAAGGTTCCCGGTGCCATTCCTCAATACTTCAACAATTATCCGGATCAGCTCTGGGCCATGCGTTCCGGCAAGATCGCCGGCTTTGTAGTGGACGAACCGGTTGCCAGGCGTATGACGGCAATGCATAATGATTTGCGGATGCTGCCTGACGCGCTGTGCAACGATCAATATGCCTTTCTCTTTCCCAAATCCAAAGCTGCATTGAGAGACGAATTCAACCGGATACTGGCGGAAATGCGCAGTTCAGGACTGCTCAAACAAATGGATAAGAAATGGTTCAGCGTCGATGATTCCATCCGGGTTATGCCGGATTATCCGACTGACGGGACGCGCGGCGTTCTGACCATGGCCGCCGATACTTCCAGTGATCCGTTCACCTATTTGCATAAAGGGAAAATGCTGGGGCTGGAAGTTGATGTCGCGCGATATATCGCCGCCCGGCTCGGCTATAAACTTAAAATCACAACTCCCGATATTTCAACCATAATCGACGCGGTAAATTCAGGTAAAGTCGATTTCGCAGCCTGCTGCATCTCCATAACCGAAGAACGCAAAAAGAGTATGCTTTTCAGCGATCCGCACTACGATGGCGGAGTCGTCATACTCACCATCGCGAAAGGCAAGGCTGCCGCCGCCGCGTCCGCGGAAAAGAAGCTGACGCGCTGGGAAGGTTTTAAACTCAGTTTTGAACGGACATTTGTCACTGAAGACCGCTACAAATTGATCCTCGACGGGCTCTGGGTGACCATACTAATCTCGGTACTGGCGGCGATACTGGGAACTGTGCTGGGATTTATTGTCTGCATGGCGCGCCGGGCAACCACGTTCTGGGCGGTGCTGCCGGCAAAAGCCTTTATCGGCACCTTGAGGGGCACGCCGCTTCTGGTTATTCTGATGATCCTCTATTATATTGTTTTTGCCAGTGTCAATGTCAATCCCATAATGATCGCGGTACTCGGATTTTCGCTGAACTTTGCCGCGTATGTTTCGGAAATGATGCGCTCCGGGATTGATTCGGTGGACAAAGGCCAGCTGGAAGCCGCATCATCCCTGGGGTTCAGCCGGTTCCAGATCTTCTGGAAAATCACCTTCCCGCATGCCGCCAGATATGTGATCCCGGTTTACAAGGGTGAATTTATCTCCATGCTGAAGATGACTTCGGTGGTTGGTTATATCGCCATTCAGGATCTTACCAAGATGAGCGATATCATCCGGAGCCGCACCTATGAGGCGTTTTTCCCGTTACTGTCAACCGCGCTGATCTACTTTTTCCTGGCATACGTTATGACCGCCGCCCTCGGGTTTATAGAAGTGAAAATTGATCCGAAGCGGCGCAAGCGGATTATTAAAGGCGTGGTGACAAAATGATCAGCGTAAAACATTTATCTAAATCTTTCGGTAAAAACGTGGTTCTGACCGATGTCAACCTGGAGGTCAGCAAAGGCGAAATAATTACAATCATCGGCCCGTCCGGTACCGGCAAGAGTACCCTGCTGCGCTGTCTGAATCTGCTGGAAAAGCCGACGTCTGGCGAGATTACGATTGACAATATCAATCTGCTGCATCCGAAAACCAATATTCGCAAAATGCGGCAGCGGATGGGTATGGTTTTCCAGTCATTCAACTTGTTCTCGCATCTGATGATTCTGGAGAACATCATGCTCGGCCCGGTCAGCCTCTTGAAAATACCCCGGCAGCAGGCTTATGATGAAGCGCTGGAGTTGCTCAAGATGGTGGGGCTGGCGGATAAAGGCTATGCATATCCGGATGAACTTTCCGGTGGACAGAAGCAGCGGGCGGCTATCGCCAGAACGCTTGCCATGAAACCGGAGATCGTCCTGTTTGACGAACCGACTTCGGCGCTTGATCCGACCATGACCAGTGAAGTGCTTTCCGTAATCCGCAAGCTGGCCGATGAAGGTATGACCATGATGATCATCACCCATGAAATGAACTTTGCCCGCAATGTCTCGACCAGGGTGCTTTATATGGATGAAGGCGTGATCTATGAGGAAGGCAAACCGGCGGAGATATTCAGCCATCCTAAACGCGAAAAAACCCGCGGCTTCATTCACAAAATACGTTCTTTCAGTTTCGAAATTAAATCCAGAGATTTTGACTATATCGAACTCAGCGTAATGCTTGAAGATTTCTGCAGGAAACAGCTTATGTCGTCCAGGACGCTTAATTTAATTCAACTGGTCATCGAGGAGCTGGTTGCCAATAAACTCCCGCAGGCTGCTGAAACGCCTGATATTGTTATAAGCATCGGCTATTCCGAAGAATCCGGCGGGGTGGACATTTCCATGTCCTACCGCGGCAGCGAATTTAATCCGCTTTCCGCTGAAGAGGATGACACCTCCCTGCGGATAATCCGGGATATCGCTAAAAATCCGGTTCACACATACAGTGACGGCATCAACAAGCTGGAATTTAAAATATGAAGATTATGAGAAGTCAGGAGACAGGAGTCAGGAGTCAGAATAATAAAACCAATGACAATATCCAATAACCAACACGGAATATCCAATATCCAAGGGGAAC
>CAIMFA010000585.1 GCA_903840185.1 uncultured Lentisphaeria bacterium
GTATTGCTGGCTTATTACATACATGATTTAAAGCTCCTTACTCATATTATAAAATTACCAGCCCCGGACGATTCTGGACAGGAACGGCAGGAAGATAAACACGATAACTGCTCCGGTCACCATGACCATTGACGCGATAGACATTACCTCCCAGGCCATGCCGATGCGGCGGTAACCGTAATAGCCGCGCTCCCGGAATAATTCCGCCAGTTTGTCCAGTTCGTCCGGCAGCTTGTTTTCGGGACAATTCTCAATGGTCATGATCAGCAACCGGGAAATGTTGTTTTCGGATTTCAGGCATTGCAGCGGACTTTCGCCTTTGCCGCATTTTTCCGCCACGCGAATCAAGGCCTTCGACACTTCCGGGAAATCCATGACTTCCGCGATGACAGGGAACGCCTCTTCAACCGGAACTTTCCGCCGGGCCATGACTGCCCATACCGTACACAGCCTGGCCATGGCAAAATTATAGAAAACAATCTCGGAAAACGGAAATTTACGCACCAGAAACAGCAATACTTTATTGGCAGTACCTTTATTCAGAAACATCCAGCAGACCGTGATAATATAGACGATATAAAGCCCGACAAAGACTACAATGTTATTTTTGACTATTCCGGCAATCCAGAAAACAAGTTGCGTTAACGCCGGCAACGGCTCCCCACACAACAATTCACTAAAAATTTTGCCGAATTCAGGCAGGATGACATAGCAGAGAAACATTAAAATCAGCAGCGCCAAACTGATGGTAATAACCGGATACAGCATGATATCTTTGATCATGGTCGCCAGCATATAATGGAGGCGAGAAATCCTGGACAATTCCGACAATATATCCGGCAGCGTGCCTTCGCGTTCGCCCAGCGCGATCATTCGGATATAAAACGGCTTAAAAGATTCGGGATAATCGCGCATCGCCTCGGACAGTGTTTTGCCTTTGCCGGTGGCGTCGCCCAGTTCCGCGATGACCTGCCGGAGCTGTCCGCTCCGGAAATCCCGCCCCATCTGGGATAATGTATCCGGCAGCGGCAGTTCCGATTTAGTCAGCAATGACAACTGTTTGAAAAAGTCAGCAATCTCGTAATTGTTAATGTTCACTTTATTTATCTCCCTGGGTTAAGCTGGGTAATTCCTGAGTAGAGGCGCCAATCGCGCCGTCCCGTGCAATGGCGCTGACGCGAAATTGAACTGGTTGTCCGAAAGGTTTTAACAATAATGAGGTATGCCCATATTCGTCGGTAATCAATTCGGACTGCCAGTACAATGTCTCCGTAAAATAATGGCTGACAGGAATAAATGTTTCTTTGTGCGGCAATATTCCGCTTAAAATAAAATATTGTCTTTCAGATACTGGTTTAAAAAACTCTTCGCTCTTCGCTCTACTGGAGATATCGCAGGAATAACTTGGCCTGTAATATGCAGATTGTCCGCAAAAACAGTTAATAATTCTGGTCACTGGCAGAAACATCGCTATTACGACAGCAGCAATAGTCAGATATGTTATAATAATCGGCCCGACGTAAAGTCCGCTGCCGACAATCCATAGCGAATAAAAAGAGCGCGAATAACAGCCGATACCCAATCCCATGTTACTGACTTCCTTATTACAATACAAGTCAAGATACTCCTGCGTGCAGATGGAATTCTGAATTCCCCATAGACCGAATACCGGGATTAAAGTAAAAACAAAAAATGTGCATGCCATAAAACAAAGCTCCGGAGTATTCGGGAATAATGCCGCCGCCAATGTAAGAGATCCAAAAGCAAAGGTAAAAACACCATAGTACCACGAAATCAACAAGATTATTTTTCTGATAATTACCCCGCTATCAGTAGAACAGTATCCAAGAATACAATTCCTCGTTTTGACTGATTTTATCAACAGCACAAAAAGAGGCAAGACCAGAATCCCTGCACTTTTCATAAATACGGTCAGAATCTGAGTTATTCCATGATTTATTCCCTCAAAATACAAAGGAGATGGCTCAAGCCAAAGTAAAACGATAAAAAACATAGTACAGGCGGTTATTGCGCAGAACATCCATTGCAACTTCAGTAACTGTCGTTGAATCTTGCCGCGAAACTCTTTACTAACAGCCATCCTGTAAGAATTGTTTCTGGTATTCAAGGTCACCAGCATGAATGGAATACTTAAAATACCTAATAAAATCAATAGAGACTGAAGTAAATATGAAAACAGCTTGTTACCGGTCTCTATTTTAGGTTGAATCAATGCGTTCTCTCTGTCTGTATATTTTGAGCTACTCTGTACTTGCAAACTACTGAAGTCCAGCCTGTTTGCCACCAGATACCCGGCGGTCAACAGATCAACATGTTCCTGCAGGAGTGCTGCCGCCGCAACAGGCTGACACTTGGAAAGCAACAACTCATCCTGTACCAGAAAAAATGCCTGTTCCCGGTTTATTCCAGCATTTTTAGAATTCGCTGCGGCGTCAATACTTAATGCTGCCTGCACTGGTTTGCCGGCCTGGTCTTTCACTTGAAAACTAATTTTTGCAATTTCGCCCGGACTGTATGATGATTTATTGAAGTTAGCTTTGATGGTCAACTGGCTATCCGGAACAACCTGAATCAGACGTAAATCATGAATTGCTTTCCCATCAGCCATAAAGCGATAAGCGTGGATTTGGACTGTGCCGGAAAGATCTTTAGGAATTGCTAACTTCAGCTGTTTCTGCTTGACGTCCAGTGTGACCGGTATAAACTCCAACTGGATGTTGTCTTTTACAAGATAAATAAACATGCTTCCGCCGGGTTGATTGGCGGCAATGTCCAGTTGCAGATATTCTCCGGCAGGCACGATAACTTTTTCCGGTTTAAGAATAAATGCCTCCACAGATGCATCATATTTCAAACAGATCTTTTCTTCGATTTTATCCCCTGCGCGGGTAGTCACATTGATAATAGCCGACTGCCATTCCGGCGGTAGCGATATCAGCGCCAGTCCGTCTTTACCTATATTAAACACCTGATTCCCGATTTTCATGGTAGCTTCTAATGGAGTACCGCAAGGATTACTGATAAAAATATACATATTGTTGAAAATGCCAGGCAGCAATTGGCCGAACTCCGGCATATAGGTTATACGGATTGGATTGGCAGTAACCACCAGCGTCCGGCTTAAACTCTGGTGCCGTCCTTCAGCAGAATCTGCAATTACGGATATTTTGCAATCAATGTCTTCCCGCGAAAAGTCTATGCCTTCCAATTCATTTGGAATCACGAATTCAAAATTAAATTTCCCGGTAGCGTTGGAGATATCGTCAATGACTGCCAACCGTCGCAGGTCTTCAAGTCCGCTGATTTTAATCGTAACAGAAGCGTTCAGCAAAATCCTGGTTGCGGCCAGCGGCTTTCCTTTCAAATCAGTAATAGAAATCGTGCCTGATACTGTATCGCCGGGTCGATAGAATGTTTTATTAGTGTCAAGGGTTATTTTACATTCGGTTTTGGAATATGGTTTTACGATTACAGAGTGGGCGGCAGCGGTCTGCTCGCTGCTGACATGAATTTTGTATTCACCCGCCTTTGCCTGATCTGCGAGCTGGAAATCGGCGGCGGCTATGCCGTAGGCGGATGATTTTACCGTCTGATCAAATACCAGGTTGCCGTTTGGATCATTAATCTTGAAGTTAACGTCATTTTCCGGCGCGGGATGCAGGTCAATGGCATTCAGCGCAAGATTGCGCAGATGAATCGTCTGGCCCGGCTGATACATCGGCTTGTCGGAGGTAAGCATGGATTTGTAAACAGACTTAACTTCGAAATTGCTGACGGCCGACAAATCGCGGAGGACTGCTTTGAGCTGATATTTACCGGCTGGACACGGGCTTACCGGAACCTGTGCGATTCCGTCAGCGCCGGTTTTCACCGGCGGCAGTTTGCGAAGTTCATTGCCGTCCAGCCCCATATATAAATCAATGGATTGATTTTGCAGCGGAAGTTCAGCTTTGGCATCCCGGGCTAAAACCAGCACTGTAAACGGTTTGTCCGGACTGTATCGCGTGGCTGAGAAAATAAATATTTCCGCCGGGTCGGCGTGTCTGGTGAAAATGTAGACAGAGTATATTGCGGTGCAAATCAACGCCGCCAGCACAATGCTGAATATCAGACGCAGAAATTTATTTTTAAACAGCCATGCCATGCTGTCGCGGGTGGCAGTCAGCGCTGGCGGCGTTCCGGAAACTGATTGTTCCGGCACAATGCCGTCGTGCTTAATTTTGCCGGAATTATCCTCTGCCATGCCCCCTCCGTTTTCAATAATCTATATTATATGTTCCGTTATTCAGATGTCAAACCGCCAAATCTGAAAAACATGTGGAAACAGAAAATAGATAATGAAAGCATGCAAGCCGCGCCGTGATTGTATAACCAAAGGAAAATACACTTTAACAAGAAAGACACTAAAAAGGGGGAATTTTTATCCACAGATGTCATCCCGCAGTAGCTGGACTAACCTTAGAGTTAGCAGGATGCAGATGAAAAGCATGAATTTAAACCTGGGAGCGCCGGTCGTCGGACCGGCTTTATGCATTTCGCCTTTGGCGAATTAAGGGAAACAATA
>CAIMFA010000586.1 GCA_903840185.1 uncultured Lentisphaeria bacterium
CAAAACGCATCAGAAACTTCCCATGATTTGATCTTTGCCATTATGTACTTCCTTTTAGAAGAATAAAATGACACAAATTTTTAATATTTCAACTTTTATTTACGGATAAGCACTTAGTGATAACAGTTACGGTTTGACGCAACTGGCAAACGCCTCGCGGAATTTTTCCCGCTGGCTGACTGCTTCATGATTTGCGGCGCACAATTTTACGGCATTCCCCGCCGCTTCCATTCGTACTTTTTCGTCGCATATAAACTCTTTCAGCTTGTTTTTCAGCAGATTCTGATCATGTTCTGTCGCGACTATGCCGCAATTATTGACGGAGATATATTGGATCGACGCAATATCCGCCGGTCCGTAAGCAAATACCGGAGTGCCGGAGCCAAAATATTCCGGCAGCTTGGTTGATACGGAAAATCTGGTATAAGCCTTGTGTGCCTCCTCAAAACTCTCCACATGCAGCAATCCGTCGCAGTTTATGAATATGGCGGCGGCATTTTCCGGAGAGATTGCGCCGCGCAACCTGATCGCGGGATACATTTTGGCCTCTTCAATGACGCTTGCCAGCGTGACGGGCGTGTATATATCAAGTACAGCCTTAAACGCCTCGAGTGCCCGGGCGACTTCCAGCAGCATTTCAAATCTTCCCAGATGCAATCCGCCGGCATATACCAGTCGAAAGCTTTCCGCGTTGCGGGGCTGCCTGGCGATGCTTTTATATGCCTCGCAGTCAATGCAGTTCATAAATGGCAGAAATGTCCGTCCGTAGCGCTTCCGGTATTCTTCCGCCATCGCCTCGCTGATCACTAACATGACCGGCGCATTGAGCATAATCTGGCGAGTTTTCTTCAAAAGTCGGGGCTTAAGGTATTTATCCCGCAGTGTTTCAGAGTGCAGACTGACAATCCAGTCATCCATGAAATGCGGTACCACCGGCACCATCAAACTGCCGGAAATATCCTGCACCAACTTCAGCATATTCAAATTTCCAAGCGTTGAGTAAATAATATCCGGCTTGAATTCTCTGATCCAGGCGTCAAGTTCCTGTGATATCCGGTATGATGAAAAATTCAGGCTTCTTAAAAAAGCACTTTTCAAAATCCGGACAACAGCAGTTTTCATATCTCCGGCACAAATAGTTTCCGGCTGGGCCGGTTTGTCTTGAGTAACTGCCTGATACTTCTGTTTCCGTTTGGCGATGATGATCTTTCTCAACCAGCCTGGCATGTTTAAGTCATGTATTTCCATATGCCATGATTTATCGCAAATGCTTTCGTCCGGAATCGAGTTGTCACAGTAAATCTGCGCTATCCTGTCTCGAGGCCACCCGCGGAACAGATTGCCCATTGTGATTCCGGTTGCATACCGTTTGCTGATGGGTTCAGAATTGACAAGAAGCACTCGCGGATAATATTTGCCGCCGTCCGGAGAAATATTCACTTGGCGCCCTCAACCGGTTTCACATTTACACTTAAACGATATAAAATGCCGCCCAGCAGCATTATATAAAATGAAATAGTATGGAACTGAATCCAGACTGAACCGAACATATTTGCCGCCAGTATGGTGCAAAAATAGCCGATGTATGCCGCCTGAAGCATGATAATATCCGGCGGCGGGCGCATCATTATCAGTTTAACGATCCACAACAGCAGCAGAAGCAGAAATACTATACTTCCCAAAATACCGAAAGATGTGAGTATATCAAGGTATCCGTTATGGTTAACAATATAGCCGTCAAAGTGCTGTCCGAGTCCGGTTCCGACCCACCAGTTTCTACCGACTCTGTCAAGCGTATACATCCACATATAGTAACGGCCGCCTGACAACTGTTCCATCCATTCGTCTGAACCGGTATCATACTGGTCGGCATAATGCACCCATTTTTCGTTATATATTTCGTCTATCTCGTTAAACAGCGCACCTCCGGTAATACTGTTGACGGCATTAACGACGATGAATGCAATAACAGCCATTGCCAGCAGGCGGAAAACTACTTTTCCCCGGGCGGACGGCCATTTCAGCATTATGAAAATGCCCCATCCGATCATTCCGAGGGCGGTACTGATGATGGTAAACTTGTAGAACCCCCAGAAAACAGCAATGGCGCTTCCCATCAGCCAGAATAAATCACTTTTCTTCCAATCACGACAGGCAATTACTAAAGTTAGAAAGTAGAAGAAGCTGAAAATTACAATGAAGCGGAACGGCCAGTACATTGGCCCCAGCCAGGATTCGCTTGAAAAACCGACTGTCTGCATGGCAAATGAAATATATGACAACAGCGCCCCTATTTTAGCGAGACTGTTAAAGAAATTTTTCATTCGCGACATATCATCGGCGATGACAAAGCCCAGAATCCACCATGCGGGAAGCATCGCAAGATAGTAGTACTCCTTCCATACATACCAGATTTGCTCAAGATCGCTTTCTGATCTTTCCACCAGGCATATCACGGCAAAAGCCGCCAGCAGCAATCCTGCTGATATCCCGGCAGTTCCGATTAAATTTATCCGTACTGCTCCTTTATTTTTAAAATAGTAGTAGCAGCAAAAAGCAGGGAAGGCCGCCAGCGAGGCATAAATTAAAAACAGCCCCAGAAATCCTTCCTGCCGTCCCCACGTCCATTCCCCTGACCAGCCGTAAAACAGAAGCAGCAGGATAATGAGGTGGTCAAAATATCGCAGGTGGTTTTGTTCTTCCGTGTTAGCGGTGTTCACATCTAATTGCGTCATATAATTCAACCCGGTGTTCATTGAATGAGTTCCTCATAATTTTTTTCAACCTGCTGAGCTGAATGATCAGCGGAAAACTTTGCGGCTGCCTGCCGGTAACCGGCTTCGCCAAGTCGTCCGGCCAGTACTGGGTCTTCAAGCAGTTTTATGGTTGCATCTGCCAGTGCAGACACATCCCCACGCCGGACAAGCAGACCGGTCACGTCGTTCTGCACGACCTCGGAGACTCCGCCTATTGAAAAACCGCTAACCGGCTTTTTCATGGCGCCCGCTTCCATTACTGTTCGGGAGAAGTGCGGCTGCATGTGTGGTACGCACACCACGTCACAGGCGGCAAGCCAGTTTTCAATGTCATACACGAAATCACAACAGATAATTTTTGTGTCTAACCCATTTTCCTTAAACAGCCGGAAGAATCGGTCACTTTTACGGAACAAGCCCAGCATCCAGGCAATGCGGCGTTTTAACGTCCATAGCCGCTGTGCAGGATCGGCCGGCATGGAAAATCCCGGCATTAAACAGATGAGCCCGGGCATTTTTGTTCTCACTATATGCATCGCTTTAATGAACTCGGACAAGCCCTTCGCGTCCCAGACGGAACCGCCGGCAAATAGAGTTACCGGAGCTCTATCCGGAATGCCAAGTTTTTTTCTGGCGAGACTCCGGTCAATACGGAAGTCGAATTTACCCATGTCAACCGGATTGTAGATAACTGAACTCTTTTCTTCATTCAAATGCAGACGGTCCAGGTTATCCTGGCAGATTGCAATCACTTTGCCTGCATGATGCTGAATCTGTCTGGTCAGCCACTTCCGGCGAATTCCGAACAATCCGTTAACAATGGATTCTCGTACATGTACAATAGTCGGAATGCACATGCTGTCCGGCACTTTGGCATAGGGCGCAAGTGTCAGAGAATTGAAGTGTACCAGATCCGGCTTCAGTTCCAGTAAAAGAGTTTTCAGCCGCCGGGCGGCAGCATTGTATTCCAGCAACCAGGTCAGGAACTGCCGCCAGCCTGCATATCTCAGTAAATTATATGTTCCGCCGGTAGTGTGGGCGAAACGCGTCAACCGGCAGGCACAGGTACGGCAGCCATTTTTTTCAAATAAATCCAATACTTCGCGGTCAGCTTCACTGCTGCAGACGATTGGCTCATATTTGGTGCGGTCCAATGCGGTGATCAAGTAGAGCAGACTCAAAAAAGCGCCGCCTCTGGCACTTCCATGGTGAATATATAAAATCCTCTTTGGTGGCATACTATTCCAGTTTATATTTTATGGCAGCCGCTGTCCGAGTTTATCCAGCACGGCAATGACTTCGGCAATCGCCACATTGCCGGACTTGCCCGCATCTTTCGACCACAAGCAGTAATGTTCACAAAGTACTTGTGAGGACAATCTGGCAAAACAATCATTAAAAACTGTACTTGTAAACATTTCAATAATCTTTGCGCCGGGCGAACACCAGGCAAGATTGGCCAGTCCTGCCCCATGAGGAGCGATAAGCATGGCCGCATTACGGAAAAGTTCAATTTGTTCCATGAATTTCAGCTTTTCAAGGAAAACTATTTGAAAGCCGCGCATGGATAATGCCTGTTCCAGTTCAGCTTCATTACCGAACGAACGGCTGGAAAGTCTTCTTGAAACATAAACATTGGTTTTAGTCAGAGACGGCTCCGATGACAGGAATGCGTTTCGCAGGCACTCAATATCTGACTTATGCCAGAAGCCGGAATAAGCTTCCGCCTGGGTGAAAACAAAATCATCCGCAAGTATATTTTCTGCCGCAACCGCAACCGGGTCATGCCGCAAAATCTCTCTTTTACGCAACTCGGAATATATGTCTGCCATGTAGCCGGGTATTTTCTCCGGACAAATCAGCCGCAGTTCCGGATATTGTTTCAGCGCCCATAACAGCCGGGGAAGCTCTTCCATGATGAAATGAGCATATCCGGTGCTGTTAATACATGTAACTGGAGCGTTTACGGAAAAATATTCGCCGTATTTTCTGTGAATCGGCTTAGCCTGAAGCCATCGTCCAAGAGAACCGTATGATTCAAGGAAACCGTTATTTTCAGTGCAGCATGCTCCGGTCCTTACATTTACAACGACATTGTTCATCCGATATACATGCCGCCGGGCGAAGTGCATTTCAGATCTGAACGACGGCGGCAGATCTCCGCTGTGAACGTATTTCTCCACACAGGCATTGCGTATCACTGTCATGCCGGCGACGTGCCGGGAAATCTGCTCTTTTAAAATCATCTCAGGAATGGATCTGACCAGTTGATCCACAGGATAAACCGAATCCAGTTCCGGCATAATCGAGAAGACTATTTTCTTGAAAATATGCTTTGAGTATCTTCTAAGTTTTTTCAATAGTGATAACATTTCACTTAAGGCTGCCGCTCTTTTCTCGATAGTATTTTACACATACAGAATCCGGAGACAGATTTCTGATTTTGTACTTATAGTCGGTCGTGATTTCAACATATTTTACCATGGAGCCATCGATTAGAATGGTATTGACATATTCTTCGTCAGGCAAAAATATATCCAGCGCGGCAGTACCATTGGCCAGGCATATCCAGCAGTTGTCGGTGACGGATTGGTAAACATGCCGCTGATAACCGGGCTGTAAAGTTGAAACACCTGATTCTTTCATCAGGACAGTATGGTTCTGCTTAAGCTCCATGGCAAGCATATCTTCGCCGGC
>CAIMFA010000587.1 GCA_903840185.1 uncultured Lentisphaeria bacterium
GGAGACAGGAGTCAGTAGTCAGAATAATACAGAAGACAGGAATAAAAACTGAATATCCAATATCCCGTCCAGCAAGGCGGGACCGGACTTTAGAGCTATTGTATTAAAACTTTAGCACTTTAGCACTTTAGCACTTTAGCACTTTAGAACTTCTTATATGCTGTGGTTAATGGAGTAAAAATACATGGTGATTGGAATTACACATATTGAATATAAAATCCGGCTGTACCGGCTGGTATTGACCGCTTTTTGTTTATGCTGCATCCCGGCTGCCGGGTTTGGCGGGGCGGATGCGGAGGAACGGCTGGCGGCGGTTAAACAGATTACGGATCAGGACGCGCTGGCGGCGGTTGCCTTGGAAGATCCGGAATGGAAAGTGCGCCGGGCGGCTTATGAAAAAATCACCAGTCCGGCGGCGCTGGCGAAACTGGCGGCGCGGGAAAATAACTGGCGGATGCGCGAGATCGCGGTGAAACGTCTTGCCGATCAGGCGCTGCTGGCGAAACTGGCGGCGGAGGATATGGAAAAAAAGATTCGCGAACTGGCCGCGGAGAAAGTTACCGATCCGGCGGCGCTGGCGAAACTGGCGGTTGAAGCCTGGGATATAGATGTCCGGCGCATTGCGACCGCGAAACTGAACGACCAGGCGCTGCTGGCGAAACTGGCGCTGGAGGATAAGGATTTTGATATTCGCAACAGCGCGATAAAAAATCTTACCGATCAGGCTCTCCTGACGAAAATAGCGTTCGAGAGTTCGGCGCTGAATGTCCGGCAGGCGGCTGTGGAGAAGCTTACCGACCAGAATCTGCTGGCCCGGCTTATCGTCGGCGACGCGAATCTGCTGCTGCGGGAAAGCGCCGTTAAAAACCTGACGAACCAGAGTCTGCTGGCGAAACTCGCCGCGGAAGACTCAATTGCCGGCGTTCGTAAGGCGGCCGTGAAAAATCTCACCGATCAGGGTCTGCTGGCGAAAGCCGCATTTAACGATATAGACGCCGGCGTCCGCCGGGCGGCCGTGGAAAAACTCGACAATCAGGAACTACTGTCCAGAGCGGCGGTCGAGGACAATGACGGCGGCGTCCGTCAGGCCGCGATGAAGCATCTTGCCGATCAGGAACTGCTGGCGAAAGTGGCGGTGGAGGATAAAGACGGCAGTGTCCGTCTGGCCGCCGTCAAATATCTTACCGATCAGAAGCAGCTGGCGGAACTGGCGCTGAAGGGCAGGGAGCGCAGTGTCCGTCTGGCCGCCGTCAGCAGACTCGCCGCTCAGGAAGTGCTGGGCAGACTGGCCGCCGGAGACCGCGATGAGAATGTCCGGCTGGCGGCGCTGGCGAAAGTCACCGATCAGAAGCTGCTGGAAAATCTTGCGCTTGATGATAAAAATAAGCGGATCCGGCTGGCGGCAATTCAAAAACTGACGGATCAGAATGTGCCGGCGCGGATTGCGGTGGAGGATTACGACGATGACATCCGCAGCGCCGCCATACAAAAACTGAATGATCAAAGTATTTTATCCAAACTGGCGCTGGAAGATAAATATGGCAATATCCGTAAAACCGCCGCGATGAATCTGACCGACCAGGCAGTGCTGGCAAAGCTGGCCGTCGACGACCGTGATCCGGATGTCCGCAAAGTGGCGGTTGCAAATCTGACCGATCAGGCGGCGTTGTCGAAACTGGCCACGGATGACCGGGATTACAGTGTGCGCAAAACGGCGGTCGCGAAGCTGACCGGCCAGGAACAGCTGGCAAAGCTCGCCTCCGCAGATAACGACTGGCGCATCCGCCGGATTGCCGTTAAAAACCTTGCCGGCCAGGAGCAGCTGGCGGGCATCGCAACTGCGGACAAGGTGAGTTTTGTCCGTTATTCTGCGTTGAAAAAGCTGGATGACCGGACGGTTCTGCCGAAGATCGCGGTCGAAGATAAGGATGGTTTTGTCCGCCGCCTGGCTTATGAAAAACTTACCGGCCGGGATTTGCTGGATAAACTGACCGCGAATTCTCCTGACGAGTATGACAATCCGGGGAAGGAAGTCTATGAACGCATTTCCGGGCTTAAAGTTTTTCCGAAGCAGGCCGGAGCTGAAGAAAAAAATGACATTCAAAGTGACGCGTTTGAAAAATTGATTGATCCGCAGGGCAGGGAACTGTACGCTAAAACCCTGGAGGACAGCACCAGACGGCTGAATGCCGCGAAATCCTCGCAGGACCAGAGTGAATTGGCGCAGTTTGCTGCATCTGATTCCTGGTGGAAAGTGCGCGCCGCCGCGGTGAAAAACCTCAGCGCGCGGGACGTGCTGGAAAAAGTGGCGCTGGAGGATAAAGATGCGGATGTGCGGCAGGCCGCCGCGGAAAAACTTACCGGCCTGATGGTGACGCCGGAATCGGATCAGAACAAGCTGGCTGAAATTGTCACTGATTATCCAGTGTGGGCAGTCCGGAAAGCGGCGTTTAATAAAATCACGGATCAGGCGGTACTGGAAAGTCTGGCCGCTCAGAAGAAAGACCCGTCGGTCGCGATGGCTGCCCGCGTTCTGCTGCGAAGATCTTCCTGGGAGAATATTTGCGAGCAGGAATCTGACAACCTGGTCCCGGCCGGCGTGGTGATCGGGGCGATGGCGCTGTTCGAGCGTCAGGGCAGCATGACTGACGCGGTTACCAAGCTTTTCCATAATTACCTGCGCAAGGACGGTTCCGACCGCATCCCGGAACTGGTCGAATTATTCAACCTCTACGGCTACAATATGCTGGCGGATGACTATCTGAACAGCGGCCGGAACGATTTGCAGGCCGTCGCCGCAAAATGGGCCGCCGAACACAATTATATCATTGACAACAAAGCACCGAAGAAGTGAGGAGTCTATCCGACTGGTCCGACTAGTCCGACTGGTCTGACACTGAATTTTTTTAAAAAAGATTGAATTAAAAAAATGATTTTTTACCGTCATACTTATAGAATCTCCGGAACCGTCCAGGGGATCGGGTTCCGCCCGCACCTCTACCGGCTGGCGGAGAAACACGGCGTCTGCGGCTGGGTGAAAAACCTTTCCGGCAGCGTCATGCTCTGTTTTGAGGGCGGCGAGGATGCCGTTAATTCATGTATCCGCGAACTGCTGGAACAGCCGCCGAAAGGCGCAAATTTCAAGACGGTCGAAACGGTTGAAATAAAGAAATCAGACCGGCGGGAGTTTGCGGATTTTCAGATTCTTGACAGCAATGCGGACGAGCACGCCCGGATCATCATTCCGGTGGATATTGCGCTCTGCGAACGCTGCCGCGCGGAGATTCTCAATCCGTCCGACCGGCGGTACCGTTATCCATTCACCACCTGCGTCGAATGCGGCCCGCGCTATACGGTTATTGACAGGATGCCTTACGACCGCGCCCGCACCGTAATGTCGGCATTTCCCTTATGTGTTAAATGTCAGAAGGAATATGCAAGCC
>CAIMFA010000588.1 GCA_903840185.1 uncultured Lentisphaeria bacterium
GAAACGCCGATGCCGCTGGAACTGCCGCCGCGCTCAATCACTTTAATGGTATTCAGAGCAAAATAATTCCAGGAGAACAACGATGAAGAAAATGACCGATGCAACCGGAATCCTTAAGCGGCATCCCGCCAATCCCCTGCTTAAACCGGAAGATTATCCCGGCGTGATGCAAATATTCAACCCCTCCCCGGCAATGTACAACGGCGAAACCATTCTTCTGGTGTCAATTGTCCTGTTCAAGCCGGTAAACGGCGCTGAAACCAGAATCGCCAGAAGCAAAGACGGCATTCTTTTTACGCTTGAAGAAGAACCTTTTATCAAGCTCGATACTGACCGGTTTCCATACAATATCATACACCGGCATGTCATAGACAACCGCGTCACCTTGATAGACGGCACCTATTATATCCTCACTCCGGTCTGCACCAGCGAATTCGACGGACCGGCCACCGTGCTCGGCAAAACCAAAGATTTCAAGACTTATGAACCAATTGAAGTCATTACCCTCCCGCAGAACCGCGGAGCATCGCTCTTCCCTGAAAAAATCAATGGCAAGTACTATAAACTTGACCGTCCGGGCGGCGGAACCGGCAGCTTCGGCTCGATCTGGCTTTCATCATCATCCAATCTTACTCACTGGGGCGAATTCCGCCCGGTGCTGCGTCCTTACAACTCCTGGAACTGGTCTAAAATCGGCCCGACTCCGCCGATCAAAACCGAAAAAGGCTGGCTGGTCCTCATCCACGGAGTATCTAATCCGTGTGACGGTCCTCATTACAGCATCGGCGCGATTCTGCTTGACCTGGAAAATCCCTGGAAAGTCCTGGGAAAAACTTACAGCACGCTGCTCTCGCCTGAAATGGATTGTGAAACTCGCGGCAGAGTGGATAATGTGGTTTTCCCATGCGGGGCAATTGCCGACTATGCCAAAGATGAACTCAGACTTTACTATGGCGCCGCGGATACCAGAATATGCCTGGCGACAGGCTCATTAAGCGAAACAGTCAATGCCTGCCTGGAAAATATATAATAACCAATAAACCCGTATGGAGAATAATGATGAAAAAGTTGTTAATCACGATGGCTCTGATTTGCGCGGGATATTTCGCCGGAGGAGCGGAACCGCAAGGAGTGGCATTTCAATCCGATTTGCCCGGCGACATTAAAACCTGGACGACTACAGCCAATGCGGCTCTGCCGTCAGGCCGGGAAAAGACTTGGGATTATACCGTATTACAGTCAAAAGGCGGTGAAGTTCTGTCAATCTCAAAGGAAATCCCCGCCAGTTCGCTGAACGGACGTAAAATAAAGGTTGTCATGCGAACCCGCGGCAAGGATATTCAGCCGGATGCCGCAAAGCAGTTCAGCGCCGCCAAAAGCTGGCTGATGCTGGAATATGCGGACGGACGGAAATATTACCCCACAATCTGCCTGAAAACCGGAGACTCCGGCTGGACGGTCGGTTATTCCGAAGCTGTAGACTGCAAAGACATTAAGAAAGCCGTCTTATCCATCGGCATGTTTTATTGCGCCGGAACAATGAATGTAGACTGGATCGCAATCTGTGACGCCGGGCAGGAAAACAGCTTATCAGCGGCCATGTCCAGGCAGGAAATTGAAGTCAGAACCAGAGAAATTGCGGAATCAAAAACAAAGAACCCCTTTGCCGTGCTGGATATCGTGGATGACTTCAAACCGGCAATCGGCAGCCGCCTGGGCCTTGGCGGCGCGCCAATCACGTTTGAAAAACGCGGGGAATATTTCCATCCTTACATGATACAGAAGAATGATCCTGAACGCGGCAGCGTCGGTGAAATCTGCTTCCCTCAATCCGGGGGCAATGTCGACCGGGAGCTGATCTTCAAAATCAGGCCGGATGACAGAATCAGGCAGTTTTCATTCCAGGTGAAAAAAGTCTCAGGATTGAACTCAGTGAACCTCACTATCTACTCAGGAGTGAAAAAGCAGCATTATCGCGTAACCGTTCCGCTCACGGACAAGTGGGAAAGATTGTCTTACCACTTGAGCGATTTCGTCTGCATCCAGAATAAAGCTGAAAAACTGCTGCCGGAATACATTGATAATTTTCAATTCAACGGTGATCCGGCGGTACAATTCCTGATCAGTGATCTGGTTACTGAAAGCAACTGCAACCTGGATAACCAGAGTCTTTTCGTTACCCGCCCGTTCAACGCGCCATGGACATTCGATGCCGGGAAGCCCGTCAGCCTCAGCTATTTCATTTCCAGCGGAACCCCCGGACAGAAGGTGCAGATCAATGTGGTTATAAAGAAGAGCAATGGAGAAATCCTGGAGAAAACAGCGGATGCAGAAACCGGCAACGGGCTTAAAACCGTTCCGCTCAAGATCGGTCAACTGGATAAAGGTTATTACCAGGCGGAAGTGTCATTGTTCAAAGACGGCAGACTTCAGGATAAGCAGAGCGATGCGTTTATTGTCTGCGCAATGCCGGACAAACAGCGAGCCGCCACGCTGATCGGAGTGAATATTGATAACATTTCGCAATCGGCCAGTATCTTCAGGAGCCTCTCGGATGCCGGGATTCAAACCGCACGGCTGTGGAATTTCACATGGGATTCAATTGAAATCAAACCGGGAGTATGGGATTTTTCATCGCTGGACTGCATCGCCGGCTGGGCTAAAAGCGCCAATCTCACCATCCTGCCGGTACTGCAGGCTCCGCCATCATGGGAAATCGACCCGCCGCTGGAAACCAAACCGCCGTGGCATGCCTATCTGCTGCTGCACCGCCCCCCCGTAGACCTGACGCACTGGTCGCAATATGTCACCAGAATCGTCGGTCGGTATAAAGACCGGATCAAGTATTGGGAAATATGGAACGAGCCTGACTGGCAGGGGCCGTTCGCCTATTATTTCTGGGGTTCGACCGAATACTATCTGCAAGTGTTGAAAGCCTCTTATGAAGCCGCCAAACAGTCTGACCCGGAGAGCAAGATCATCTCCGGCGGCATTTCCAGAAACCAGAGATACACCGTGCCGGATTTCACCAGCAAGCTGATTGACTCCGGTTACGGCAAATACATGGACGTTTACGGCTTTCATGCCTATATTTCCTGGACCGTGGCTAAAAAGGAGATTGATATTGTGCGCAACTACAAGGCGGATATGCCGCTCTGGCAGACTGAAGTCGGCGCCGGCGGCGAACCCGGCACTCCCGCGGAAGTCGCTAAAAACATGCGCAAATACATGGAGCATTGCTTTACATTCCTTGAAAACGGCGTCACCCACTACTCCTTTTTCATCATCTCCCCCAGCGACGGCGACCTGAATCTGCTGCATCCCAACGGCTCCCCGAATGAAAAACTGGCCGGGATCTGTACCGCCGCCAGGGTTTTGACCGGGGCAACAGGAATCAAAAGGCACGATCTGGGCAGTATCAAATATTATACCTTTCCCACGGAACGCGGCTATGGCATGGCGGTCTTCGGGCCGGGAAAATGCAGAGTCAAAGACAACAGCTCCGAGGTGCTGATGATTGACGCCATGGGTGCGGAAAAAACGCTTAAAGGCGGCGGTGAAATCATCCTCAATGACCAGGTCTTATATCTCAGTTCCGCCCAAAAGATCGAGATAGAATAAAGCGATTTTATCTGATGCTATAAGCTCCCGGCCTCATTGAGTGTCCGGGAGCTTTTCTTTTCTGCCCCCTCCCCGGCGGTAAATATTAAACCGCGTTCTATTTGCAAAATACCCGTTTAAACGGTATTTTATCTATAAATAGAGAATCAGCAAGAACAAGAGACATGGCAAATATAGCGAAACCACCGGAAATAACGCTGGTACTGGACCGTCTGCGGAGCGCGCACAATACAGGGAATATATTCCGCATTGCGGAAGCTGTCGGGGCGAAAGAGATAATCGCCTGCGGCTACACCCCTGCCCCGCCGCATCCGAAACTGGCAAAGACCGCGATGAACGCGGACCAGATGGTTCCCTGCCGCCAGGCGGAGACTTCGCTGGAGGCAGTTAAAATGCTCCGGGCGGAAGGAGTCAGACAGATACTGGCGGTGGAAAGCGGACCGGAGGGAATTCCGGCCTGGGAGTTCAACTATGAATTCCCGCTGGCGCTGGTTTTCGGCAATGAAGCGCTGGGGGTGGAACTCGAAACCATCGCGGCATGTGATGCGACTGTCTGTCTGCCGATGTTCGGCGACAAAGCCTCGATCAATGTGGGCAACAGCGCCGCCGCCGTGCTCTATGCAATAATCGCAAAAACTGGAATAAAGGATGCATCGGTAACATGAAAATAAAGCTGGCAGGCAAAAATCTTGAGGACATCGTTCCGCTGCTGGATGCCATGGGCTTTAAACAGACCCGCGGCAAGCCGGAACTGGTGGTGGCCCACGGCGGCGACGGCACCCTGCTGATGGCGGAGAGAGACTACCCGTCCATTCCCAAACTGCCGCTCCGGGACAGCCGCACCGCGCCGTTATGCGCTAAACATTCATATGAGAAACAGCTTAAAATGTTCTGCGCCGGCAAAACCGCCCGGACCGAGCTGGCGAAACTCTCCGGGGAATTCGGCCAATGCAGCATCACCGGCATAAATGATATTTTCATCCACAATCTCGAACGGGTCAGCGCCCTGCGCTATCAGGTCTGGATCGATGACGAACTGTATGCCAATGAGATCGTCGGCGACGGCGTCGGGCTGGCCACGGTTCACGGCAGCACGGCTTATTACCGCAGCATCACCCACAGCATTTTCCGGGTCGGGCTCGGGCTGGCATTCAGCAACAGCACCGAAGCGGTAAATCATCTGGTGATTCCGGCAAGTTCCGTCGTCCGCATCAAGATCATGCGCGGACCGGCCATCATGGTCGCGGACAATTCCCCGGAGAAGATCACGCTGGAGGAAGGCGACGAGGTCTGCATCCGCCAGTCTCCTGAAAAAGCCGTTATTTTCGGGCTGGAGAATTTCATGTGCCAGCAATGCCGGATATTGCGCCACCCCAATAAATACCCGTTTAAAAATTACTATCCCAGCTTCAAATAACAGGAGTATTATGCGATTTCTCATCAGCGCGGGACCGACCAGGGAAAAAATAGACCCGATCCGGTTCATCAGCAATCACTCGTCCGGCAAAATGGGTTATGCCCTGGCCGCCGCCGCCAAAGCAACCGGTGCCGAAGTCGTACTCGTCAGCGGACCGACCCAGATTACACCTCCGGAAAATATAACTTTCGTCCAGGTTGAAAGCGCCGCTGAAATGGCGAAAGCCGTTCATCACTACGCCCCTGAATCGGACATCATCATCATGGCCGCGGCTGTCGCCGATTACCGTCCGGTCAAGACTTTTGCCGGCAAAATGAAGAAGACCCCGGGCAACCTGATGCTGGAACTGGAGCGCACCGAAGACATCCTGCTGAGCCTCGGTCAGCACAAACTCCCCAAACAGAAACTGGTCGGCTTTGCCGCCGAAACCAGCAATGTCATCGAGAATGCCATTGAGAAACTTAAAAAGAAGAATCTCGACTGGATCATCGCCAACGACGTCAGCCGTCATGACCGCGGGTTCGGTTCCGATCATAATGCCGTGACCATGATCTCGGCCGGCGGCGATGTCTGCGATGTAGCCCTCTCCGACAAAAAGACCGTGGCCCGCCGCATAATCCGGAAAATCCTGCACGACTGATAACCGGACTCAATATGTGACCAGCTTTACCGGCCCGATCAGGCCTGAATCCAGTTTACCGCGATAGTTGGTCGGAATGGTCAGGTAATGATTGGACAAGGTATTGTAAACCAGCACTTCCAGCCTGTTCTCTCCCGTCCGCAGCAGCGGAGTGATATCAACGCGCCACGGCGGCGCCGGCATTATGCCGGCCAATTGCCCGTTCACACGGACTTCCGCGCTGGAAACCACCATTCCAAGATCCAGAACCACCCGGCCGCGCAGTTGCTCCTGAGTTAAACATACTGTTCTGCGGTACCATGCGCCGCCGGAATAGGCTTCCAATGCGCCGGCTTTCGACCAGTCACCGGCAGGCATCTGTCCCGGCCCGCAATCCAGTATAACCGGCAAATCAAATACCGCACCGCCGTAAATGCCCGGCTTGTGTTCAACCCTGAATGTGATTTCCGCCTGTTCCGGAACAACTTTGTGCAGGACGATTTCACCGTTCTCAAAATGCAGAGGCTCACCTTTTGACCACGCTGAAATTGTGCCGTTGACAGCAAGCTTCATCCCGCACAGTCCGGGCGGCGCTAAAAAGCGGTACCAGCCCGTGCTGCGCTGCCCGTTCTTAATATCGAAAGGCATCACTCCCGGATGCTTGTACCAGCTCATTGCCAGCGGGATATCCTGCCGTTCCACCGCTGCTCCTGCCTGCAGCAGTACAACAGCGCCGCGTCCGCCGCCGCGATACCGTAACTGCAACGAATTGGCTCCTGCCTTGAGCTCAACCGGAACATTAAAATCGATGATCTCGCGATTGTTCAGATGAATTATATCCGGCGGAATCCCGCGTATTGCCAGTTGGGCGGTTTGAGCCTGCCCGCTGTAAACCGAGGTACGGAAATAATGGCACTCGTCAGCCGACATTTCCGGTTCGTAAACAACCTCGGTGTGCTTTTTAACCGGTTTTCCCCAAACGATAAATTCGTCTGTTACCTGTTCTTTCAAGCCATGATATCCCTGATGTCCCGGATCATTCGGCACCCCCTCGCGCCAGCTGAATTCGTAATCACGCCACCTGGCCTGATCAGGGTCGGCACTTTCCAACAGCGGTCCGGCATGTCTAAAATATATGCCGACCCCGTAAGTAACTGTCCGCCAACCGCTGACCTGTTCCAGCGTATCACCTTCGCCATACTGGAACCGTCGAGCCTCCGCGCCAATGAATTCCGGAGACGCAGGCAGACGGAAATCCCCCCAGCGGTTGTCCATAGTCGGTTGCAATTCAAATTCCCAATTGCCGTCAAGCATGAATTCTTCCCGTCCGGCAGTTTTGCCAAATTCCAGCACCGCCTGCCCCGGACTGAAAACAATAAACTGCGCTTCTTCAATGCCCAGCGGCAGATGCAGACGGGTAAAACCGCCATCACTGGCGATTACCGGCAGTTCAGATGCCGTTCCCGTCCACGGATTCCACAACTCGGCTTTACCTTCCGCCCGGAAAGTGCATTCCAGGCCTTCCGCGGCATGAGTAATCATAAAAATGTCATGGTCGCCGGTACGGCGGTGATTTACCCGGCATCGGGCGGCGGGGATAAAATCCCGTTCGATAGAGGCGTTGATGACCACTTCAAGCCTGTCCATGTCCGCTTCAGGCAGCAATACGCCATGGCTGCCGGTACGCTGAAAGATCTCATCAAGCACCGCCTGTAATTGCGGATCATCGGCCCCTGCGCGATCACTGGCGGCAGGCAGCATTCCGAGCGCGATCACCAGCCCCCCTGCCCGGCAGAATTCCAGCGCCTTTTCGAGGATCGAATAACGTATTGACGCCATGTCAGGAATAATGAGTACCCGGTATGCCTCGCCGGACACCCGCAGTTCCCGGCCGGACACCTCGCAGCGCGACAGTGATTC
>CAIMFA010000589.1 GCA_903840185.1 uncultured Lentisphaeria bacterium
AGGAAAGTCCTGGTGAGATTTGAGAAAAAGTCCGCCAATTATGAGGCGCTGCTTCATTTGACAGCATCCATGATAATATATAGAAAACTAGGAGTTATTTACGGATAAGCTCTAAGTCTTCGGATGTCAATGTTCCACCGTTGGCCGGATTATGAACATCTTTATATTTTTCCAGCACGAGCCGGGCTTCCGTCAGTTCCTCATGCGGGATTTCCCTGGGACCGCAGATAACTTCAGCGTTTTTTACTTTCAAAGAAAACTCGCAGACCGGAGCCAGTTTTTCCAGCGCATTTGCCACCGTGTCGGCGTAACCGCAGCCGATTCTTTCCGCTTCCTTGTAGCAAGTCTGGTCCATATCTGAGCTGATGTCAAAGTGATTGATATTGCCGGATGTTCCGATCAACGGCATGACCATTGAATCTTTTCCAATTTTCGCCTGGATGCGGCGGACAAAAAAGCCCGTCCAGTCCCCTGACACCTTATTACCGCCGATGGTGTCGGTGTGGTTAACGACGTTGGCGAGCAGGACTTTCAACTCGCCGCCTTCTTTTATCCCGATCAGCGGAATTTCATAATCAACTTCTCCTTCCGGACGGGTTATGTCTGGATTCAGTTTGCCGGGATTGGTTACGACCGTGCCGTTCTTCATCCAGTACCGGCGGTTGAAACAGAAGCGATTATCACTGGTGAGACCGGTAAGCAGTTCTCCCCGCCGCATACGGCCCAATGCTTCGCCGACGGCTTCCGCCGCCTTTGCCGCAGCAAAGGGAATATAATCGGGATGGCTGCCTGGCTTAAACGACCTTACCTCCGGAGCAGTATGCGAATGAGTCGCCGTCACTATCATATTGGATCGGGACAGGATTTTCAAATCCGCGATTTCCCGGTAAAGCGCATCCGCCAGTTCCTGGGAAACTGTAACAAGGTCGAACTGTACAATCGCGCAATATTGTCCGGCCTGATTCAGAACCAGCGACCTGACTTCGATATCGTCCAGTGTCCCGTCCTGCATGCGAGCATTGAAATAACCTGCCAGTGATATCGGCACTTGCGGGTTGATGCATTTACGCCCAATTCCGAAAAACAATTCTTCTTGCATAAATTTAACCGCACCTTTTATTTTTAGAAATATCCAATTCAGAACACAGCCGTCCCATAAAAATCTTAGGACTTGAAAAAAGACGGATTCATGACTCTTGAACTGAGCCGCTGACGCGGCGAAAAATACGAATTCACGCCATTCTAAAAGTTGCAATTGGTGTTAATGAATATATTTTAACTCCGTTTGGTATATATATAGCCGAAACCAAATCAGTTATCATTTTTATATTATTAATGGCTTTTTATCTTTCATCCAAGTGGAAAGTCCATTTTTCTCAAAAATATAATGATAGGTGATTTTCTTTCACCGCAATAACAGGATTTTTTCTGCGAATAACCTAAAAAAGGAAACCCCTTTAACATAATAAAGCATATTTAATGCCAATTTTAAGTTCATCTCATCTGTCACATACCCCGCAGCCCAGTTCAAGAGGGGTTATTACGCGGCAAGTGCGTAATCAACCCATATTCCTTCAAATAAAAATTACTGGTTTCATTGCCGCTGATTTTCACCAGCATCAGGTGGTAGTGGAATTTATTAATCGCGGAAGATACACCGTCAATCAAATGAGCGTAAGCAGGGTCGGCAAACTCTTTTCCGGCCATGACGAACGCGATATTCCTGGTTGAGCCGGTGCGGCTTTTCAGCACCAGATCCTGGATATTGAAATTAAGTTTGTAGTTTAAATCATTACAGGCGGCGATCACTTTTTCCCTGGCATTCGGAGAAACTATCGTTTTTCCGTTTAACACCCGGGATACAGTCGCTTTTGAGACTTTGGCCTTTACGGCTACGTCATCCATGCTGATCATATTCGCCCCCGATTAGTATCTGCTTACTGTAATTTGTTACATTGACACTATTATAAATGAATATTCATTATTTGTCAATACCTTTTCGGGAAATATTCACAAATTTTATCATTTTATCAAATGGAGCAATGAAATACATTTTTAACCATGAAACACACGAGAAAGCACGAAAAAATCAAAGACACGATAATGTTATCCACTGATGACGCAGATGGACACAGATGAAAGGCATGAATGGAGTAACGTAAAACCTGTGAGCGCCGGTCGTCTGACCGGTTTTATGCATTTCGCCTTTGGCGACCAACGTCGCGCCGTTGGATCACGCCCGGCGAGCCGCCGGTGGTAAGTAACGGAAACAATATTTTGTTTGTAGCCCAGTGAGCAGTGACTCCTGACTTTCGTCAATGCGAAGGCTTGAACGTAGATTCAAGAAAGCAAAACGATGCTGTATAAGCATATCTGCAAGGCGAAGCTGACGCGGAAGATATGCCCAAACGGCGCAATTGTTCGGAAGTCAGGTTCCCCCTTGCATCCTCCTCCAACACTTTTTTTGACGGCTAAAATGACGGAAATTATCCACTGCCTTGCTGAGCATTTTCATGTTCATAACGAAAATTAACGCTATGTCAGGAGTTCAGAAGCCAGTTTGCGCCAAGCGGCAAGCAATTGATCGGCGGTTTTGATTGAAAGCGGGTTTGATCTTGGAGTGGTTTCATAGCCGCCGCGCCCGTAGTTCCACGAATTCGGAATGTATCCGCCGCCGACATTCGAATTGCCGGTGCCGTTAGAATGCGATACGATCATGGTGTCATGCTCCGCGAAAATACCTTTCTTGATTTGCAGCCCGATCTCGACAAAAGGTTCGGATGGAAGCGAGACAATGCAGCTCTTACCCATGAAAATCCCGACAAGGTTGAATATTCGCGGATCATGGTCGTTTACCATGTCAATCAGGTTTTGTGCAAAGAATTTTAACGCCGGCGGAGCTTTTCTGGCTAAGTGCTTATCCGTAAATAAAAGTTGAAATATTAAAAATTTGTGTCATTTTATTCTTCTAAAAGGAAGTACATAATGGCAAAGATCAAATCATGGGAAGTTTCTGATGCGTTTTGGGGTCGCGTGGAACCATTAATTC
>CAIMFA010000590.1 GCA_903840185.1 uncultured Lentisphaeria bacterium
CCGCATGGCGGGACTAGCCTGAGAGCCAGCAAGGCACAGAGAAATCCTTTTTATCCACGAATGGCACTAATTGGCACTAATAAAACAGAAGCACTTGCTGAGAGTTTGATTTTGTGCCGCAAAATCAAATTCTCAGCAAAATATTCATTCGTGTTCATTTGTGTAATTAGTGGACAAATTTTTCCTTTTTTTAAACTTTTATCTTTTTACTTTTGTCTTTTATCTTTCGTTTCTTATTTGATAAAACTGCGGGTCCCGCAATCAAACGCTTACTTCTCCATGGTGAAAATAATCATTTTTATTGACTATCTATATTGACTTTTGCAATAAAATTGTTATAATGTATATATGATGTGCAATAAAAATGATTATGCATGGAGAGATCATGAATGCAACGCCTCAATGTCTTTTGAAAATCAGGCAGATATATCCTGACTTAAGAGATAATTATCGCAATATTGCTGATTATCTGCTGGCCAATCCGGAAAAAATTGTCAGCAATAAAGTCAGAGATGTCGCCAGAGCAGTTAATTGCGATGATTCCCAGATCATCCGGTTCTGTCAGAAAATCGGATACGACGGTTTTTCCGCCATGAAAACTTCGATTGCGGTCGAGTTGATGCCGGTAAATATCGGCGCGGTTGAACCTGCTTCAGGAGATTCTTTCTTCCGGGGTCAAAAGTCACTTTCTGGAAAACAATATCAAAACACTGCGTGATACAGTCAGTATGATCAAAGAAGACGATATCAATAAAGTCGTCGAAAAAATCTCCAAGGCAGGCAAAATATTCCTGCTTGGAGTCGGAGCATCCGGCATAGTTACCATGGATACCCAGATTAAATTGATGCGTCTGGGGTATAATGTTGTCTGTCATCAGGATTCAGATGTGTCAAAAATGATGTTCGGCTTAGCCGAGCCTGATGACGTGCTGCTGGCCTTATCATTCAGCGGCGAAAATAAAACGGTCTGCGAAATAGCGCAAACCGCTAAAGAGAGAAAGGTATTTACTGTCGGGGTGACCAATTTTCCCAATTCCTGTCTGGCCGGGCTTGCCGATGTCACGTTTCTCACCGCATCTGATGAGCAGCAATTCCGGATCGGGGCAACAACCTCGCGGATCGCTCAATACTTGGTCATCGACTTCCTGATCATAAGTCTGGCGATGAAAAATATGGATAAGAGCGAAGAGAATGTGTTGCGCACTCACGAGATGATTGATTACAAACAACAATACACAAAACTTGATAAAAAACAATTTCCAAAAGACAGGGAAGTCAGGAGTCAGAAGTCAGGAGTCAGAATAAAATCCAAAACCTGAAACCTGAAGCCTAAAACTTTAAACTTATAACCTAAAATCCAAACGCAGGAAATAATATGATCATAAATCTGAAAAAGCCTAAAGTCGGGTTGCTGTTTATCGGTTGTCAGCGCTTTAGAAAACTGGGGGACGGGTGTCTGCACGGGGATTATGAAACGCGGCGCGGCAAATTTGTCGAGTCGCTGACCGGGCAGCTCGGCGCACTGGCGGAATGTGTGTTTCCGGGCATTGTCTATGACCGGGCTGATATTGAAAATGCCATTCAAATTTTCCGGCGGGAAAAAGTCGATTGTGTGCTGTGCTCTTTTCTGTCCTGGAGTGAAGATGCAGCCTGGATTTACTTTTTACGGGAAATGTATGACCTGCCGCTGGTATACTATCTGCCGGTACTGGACCGGATGCCGTATCAAAATACCCGGGACGAAGATGATTTCGTCGAATTCCTTGCCCAGGGCGGACTGGTCGGCAGTCTGGTTGGTTCCGGATCGGCTGTGCGCTTCAACCGGGAAATCGAAGTGATAACCGATGATTTTGAATCGGCTAAACCCCGGCTCGATGCATTTTTCCGTTCCGCCCGTACCCGGTCAAGGCTCCGTTCCGCACGTTTCGGGCTGCTGGCCAATTACAATGAAATTATGTGGTCAACTTATATTGATCCTTATGATATTTTTGCAAAGATCGGACCGGAACTGCATTTTATCAGTTACTCTCAACTGAAGGAAGAGATTGCCGGCATCGGCGATGCGGCGGCCGAGGCGTATATGATGGAACTTTCCCGGCTTTATACCGTGGAAGCGGATGTGGACAAGCGGCTGTTTCTGGAATCTGCCAGGGCCTCGCTGGCGCTGGCGGCAGTACGGGATAAATTCCAGCTTGACGCGCTGGTGCTCAATGATGTCAGCCCTGAAATTTTCCGGACAATCGGATTGCGTCCAGGATTTTATCCGTCATCATTCCACGAGCATAACGCCGTGCTGGTTCCGGAAGGTGATCTGGGAGCCGGAATCATGACATATCTGCTCCGGCAGTTGACTGGGAAAAATATCAATTACGCCGAACCGTTTTATATGGAAAAAGCGACCGGAACTTTTGCCGCCGGTCATGCCGGGCCGCATGACTACACCGATTACCGCTGCCGGCACTTGGTGAGGATATCCCGCGATACAAGGTTTGCCAAAACTTCGTACAAGTACGCCGGTGCGCCGTTTGCCTGGTACCGGATTTCTCCCGGGCTGAAGACTTTTGCGCATTTTTCGGAGGTAAACGGCCGTTTCAAGATCGTCTGCTTTACCGCTGAATCGCTGCCCGGGGAACACGCGTTATGCAGTTACTGCCATAGCGATTTCAAGCCGGAGATCCCGGTTACGGAGCTGTTCGAGAAAGTAATCAAAACCGGCACGACCCAGCATTTTGCAGTTGTCGAAGGCGACCTCCGATCCGAGCTGGCGGTTCTCGCAAAGATTAATAATTTTGAATTCTATCAATATTAACCTGAATAATTCATAAATGAGTGGAACTGCGAATGGGAAATACAAAGCAATTAACGCATGTTGAGAGTTTGCTGCCGGCCGGAAAGAAATGGAAATTAGTATGGAATGATGAGTTTGACGGCGATACCCTGGATTTGTCCAAATGGGATTTCCGTCTGCATCTTATGCAGCACCGGCATAAAACTTTCGTGGATGACGCGGCTGAACTTGACGGCAAGGGCAATCTTCTGCTGAAACTGTATGAAAAAGATGGTAATTATTATTCTTCGCATTTGCAGACCGGTTCCAATTACCTGGACCGGCCGGGTGAATCCTACAGCAAATTCACATGGCCGGTGGCCAAAATTAAACAGCCGAAATTCATGCATAAGTATGGTTATTATGAAATACGCTGCAAACTTCAGATTCAGCCTGGCTGGTGGTCGGCGTTCTGGCTGCAATCTCCGACAATAGGATCAACTCTCGATCCGGTTAAATCAGGGATCGAAGTTGATATTATGGAAAACTTTACCCGCGATGGAATTGTCGTTCACAATAATCACTGGGACGGTTACGGGGCCGATCACAAGTCAGCCGCATCCGGAGACCGCAAGCTCGAAGACACTCCTGACGGATTTCATATTTTCGGCCTGGAATGGAGCAGGAATGGCTACATCTACTATATTGACGGAAAAGAATCATGGCGGGTAAACGGGCCGGTTTCTGACTGTGAGCAATTTATTCTGGTGTCCACCGAATGTCAGGGATATCGTGACGGGGAGTCTCCGTCTGAAGAGTTGAAGAAGGCAATTTTGCCGGATTATTTTATCGTCGATTATGTGCGCGTTTTTGATGAGGTAGAATAAATCATGAGCGCATCAAAATTTTAAAGCTGAACTTTAATTAAAAGGTATTGTCTTATGAGCTTCATGTTCAATCCGTATCCGTATGAAGATATCGCCCCGGTAAACCGGCCGGTGCTGTCGGAAGAAACAATTAATTCGATTACTACCGGTCCCCGGAATGTTGTTGCCGGTCTCCTCAATGAGATCCATGCCAGACGCAAAAAAGAAAATGCCGCACTGACAATCGGCATGGATGGCTATGTGGCTGCCGACTGGGAGCAAATCGTCAATCTTTTATCCGGGGAACTAACTAAGCAGAAAATCAATGTCAGGGTGTTTAATGTCGCGTCCTGCTATAAGAGCAGGCAGGAACTGGATGCAATGCTGGCTGAATATCTGCCGCAGGATCTGAAAAAGGATCCGGTTCTGCTGTTTGGCAAACTGTTCAAAGGCGGTTATGAGACATTGTTTGACCAGGCGAAACTTGATGCTCTGAAGCAGCAGATTAAAGCCGGTACGGGAGTAAATATTGTTTACGGAGCAGGCTCCTGTTTCGCCGGTCTGCGCCCGCTTTGTGATATTGTGACGTTCTTTGATGTGACCCCGAAACAGGCCGTCCTCCTGATCAAAAGCGGGAATTACAAAAATCTGGGAGATTGCCAGGCGCGTCCTTTCAAGGAAATCATGCGGCGCTGTTATTATTACGACTTTGAACTGGCGGTTCATCTGCGGGCGGAACTCGTCAGCGGAAACCTGCTCGATTTTTATATTGCCAATGACAATCCCGCCACTGTTCAGCTTGTGCCGCGCCGGGCGTTTAATGAAATCTGCTCGTCACTGGTCAATTATCCGTTCCGCTGCAAGCCGGTTTATCTGGAAGGCGTATGGGGCGGACATTATATCAAAAAGATGCGCAATCTGCCGGAAAAGATGAAAAACTGCGCCTGGGTTTTCGACTTGATTCCGCTGGAAGTGACGCTGCTGGTTCAAGCCGGCCCGCAGCTGGTGGAAATCCCGTTTTTTGTCTTTGTCAACAAGCAAGCCGAAGCATTGATGGGTGAAGAGTGCGTGAAAGCATTCAACGGATATTTCCCCATCCGCTTCAATTTTGATGACTCCTACCACAGCAGCGGTAATATGTCAATTCAATTGCATCCGCAGGCGGACTATTGCAAAGAGAATTTCAATGAACTTGGACGTCAGGACGAAAGCTATTATATCATCGCCACCGGCCATGGCGCCAAGACGTTTGTCGGAATGAATGATGATGCCGATGCGAATGAATTTATTGCAGCGGTGAAAAAATCAGAAGTTGATTTCTCCCCGGTTGATTATAAAAAATATGTCAACGGCATCGAGTCAATACCGGGAATGCAGTTCATGCTTCCGGCCGGCACTATTCATTCTTCCGGACGCAACCAGCTTATTCTTGAAATCGGCAGTCTGACGGTCGGATCATACACTTTCAAGATTTATGATTATCTTCGTCCGGATCTGGACGGCATTCCGCGCCCCATCCATACTTATCATGGCGAACGGGTGCTGGATGCAAAGCGCAACAGTTCCTGGGTGAAACAGAATATCGCACGAGAACCGAAGTTGCTGAGATCGGGAGAAGGCTGGGCGGAATATATTCTAGGGGAGCATGATTTGCTCTATTTCAGCTTGTTCCGCTATGAATTTGAAAAACGGATCGAAGGCGACACCAACGGCGTTTTCCATGTACTGACGCTGGTTGACGGGGAAAAGATTGCGGTCTATCCGAAGGATCATCCGGAGCGCCGTTACATCCAGAATTATCTGGACATCGTCGTTGTTCCGGCCAATGCCGGGGCCTATGTGATCGAAAATCTCGGCGACCAGCCGGTCTGTGTCCATAAAACCTGTTTGAAAAACAACTTTACGGAATTTATCTGATGACAGCAGCGGCAGCAGCAAACGGTTCAGCAATTCTGGCTATTGACGCCGGCGGAACCTTTTTCAAGTCCGCGATAATCAGCGGACAAGGAACGCTTATTGCCGGTTCGTTTTATCAGGAGCCTGCCGGACCTGGAAACAATAAAGACCAGGTGATAATGGCGTATGAAAAGATTATCCGCCATGCGTTGGATTACGCACTGGCGCATGGCGTCAAGATTGATGGAATCGGCATCTCAACGCCCGGTCCTTTCGATTACAAACGCGGAATCTGCCTGATGAAGCACAAATTCCCCTGTTTGTATGAAGTCAATGTGGCGGAAGCCATTAAGACTGTTCTGCCGGAAACAGCCGGTATCCCGGTACGTTTCCGGCATGACGCCAATTCATTTCTGGCCGGGGAGATGTGGTGCGGAGCGGCGCAGGGTTTCAGCCGGGCTGGCGGAGTCACGCTTGGCACCGGTATCGGCGTCGCCTGCTGCATCGACGGTGAGTTTCTGACCAATGAACTGGGCAGTCCGGCTCCGGAAGTAAGCGTATGGAACAAACCATATTGCAAAGGTGTTGTCGAAGATTATGTTTCAAGCCGGGCGCTGGTCGAAAAATACCGGGAAAAACATCCTGACTATGCAGTTGCGGACGGAGCCAGAGGGATCGCGGAGGCGGCGAAACTGGGCGGCCATGACGCCATGAATATTTATACTGAACTTGGCGCCGATCTGGGAACTGTTTTGTTGCCATGGTGTGACCGGTTCGCTCCGCAGGCAATTATCTTCGGCGGACAGATTTCCATGGCATTTGAATTATTCGCTCCGTTATTGCGTAAAATTCTAAGTCAGGCCGCCAACCCGCCAACGCTGGCGGCAGGTGAACTGGGAGCGGAAGCCGCATTATACGGGGTAGCGGACTTGTTCAGTACGGGAAAATTAAATCACATTAATTGAGGAGACAGAAGATAATGGCTATTTTTGACATACGGGATTATGGTGCAGTTGGCAATGGCTCAATGGATTCGACAAATGCGATCCAGAAAGCCATAGATGCATGTTGCGCCGACGGCGGCGGAACCGTGCTGGTAAGCGGCGGCAATTATCTGACTTACACGCTGATGCTAAAAGACGGAGTCAGGCTTGAAATCGACGCCAATGCGGTTTTAACCGGAGGGACTGTTCCAGAGCTTTATCCGGAAATCCCGGATAATACTTTCTGGCAGCCTGCACATGCGTCCAGAAGCAACAGACGGACACTTATTTATGCGGAGGGCGCAACCAATATTGCCATTACCGGGCGCGGTACGATTGACGGACAGGGAAAAACATTTATGGTTCAGGATGACCGGCAATATAACTTGCTTCAACACTGGCAGCGCAAGCATGATTCATTGATTCCAGGCCGCTGTATTCTCTTTGTCGGCTGCCGGAATATCCTTATGGAAGATATTACTATTTTCAATTCCGCCGGCTGGTCAACGTGGTTTCTGGATTGCGACAGAATACAGATACACAGAATAAAAATAGATTGTGATTTCCGTATTCCCAATGTGGACGGAATTCACATCAGCGCATCCCGCGATGTAACCGTCAGTGACTGCATAATCCGCAGCAGTGACGATGCAATTGTGTTGCGTTCGCATCAGGAGCAACTTTTCCGGCCCAGGCCGTGTGAACGCGTGGTGGTCTCAAACTGCACGATCAAAACAGGCAGTTCGGCTGTCAGAATCGGATGGAGCAATGATTATGAAATCCGCGACTGCACATTCACCAATCTCTCAATAGAGCATAGTTTTGCCGGATTTTCGATCTTGATTCCGGAAATTACACAAAAGCAGTTTGATCCGCCGAGATATCCCGGCATGCCATGGACTCCGCCGGAAGTCCAACCATTTTATGTTGAAAATATTTTATTCAACAACATAAAAATGGAGGTGGAGACTTGTTTTATGAACATCAATCTGGCGGATAATATGCCGATCAGGGGAATCAATAATCTGTCATTTCAAAACATCTATGCAGTCTGCGGAAGTTATCCATTCATAAAAGCGCGCCCGGAATATCAGGTAAGCAGAATAGCATTTGACAATATATCTTTGGAAATACGTGAGCCGGAGCGCCGTGATCTTTTTAATTATCGCTGTTTTCATGACAAAATGGAATTTGACCATGTTAAAGATTTGGAGCTCAACCGGTTCAAAATCGTAATGGGAATTACTCCTGATGGCGGACGCAGTGCCAATGCATAGCTTATCCG
>CAIMFA010000591.1 GCA_903840185.1 uncultured Lentisphaeria bacterium
CAATCTAAAGTTGAATTTTCAGCCGTGCAGAGTATAAAGTCAGCCCAGCCAGGCTTCAGCGGCGGTGTTCCAGAATAAGAGGCCTTTTTCAGTCAGCCGGATGTTGTCATCGGAAACGTTTATCAGATCGGGATGAAGCTCTTTCACCCTGAATGCCCGTTCGAGCATAATACTCCAGTTGACGTACATTGTTTTCTGCAGATATACATCATTCCAGCGGTTATTATTCCAGCCTTCAACTGTTCTGAGGCCGATGATAAAGATTTCCGCCATGCGGTATTCCGGGTCTATAATATCCATTTCAGGCGAATGACCTTCCAGCCATTTTTCCAGCGATGCCGGCTGCGTCCAGCGGTCTCTGCCGTCAAATGATGTTGAGGCCGGCCCCAGGCCGAGGTAAGGCTGGCCGTACCAGACATTGATATTATGAGCGCACTCCGCCCCCGGTTTGGCGTAGTTTGATATTTCATAGCGGCGTATATTTCTGGATTCCAGAAAAGCGCCTGTCAGGCTCCACATTTCAGCCGCAGTTTCATCGTCAACCAGGTCTTCTCCATTAAATGCCGTCGCCAGTGCAGTACCTTCTTCAATGGTCAGGCAATAGCAGGAGATGTGGGAGATATCGTGCGCCGCGGCGATTTCCAGGTCATGTTCCCATTCTTTCAGCGATTGGCCGGGAATCCCATAAATCAGGTCAATATTAAATTCTTTTATCCGCCGTCCTCTTAAACTGCTTAGAGCTGTTTCAATGTCAGAATCTTTCGACTGTCTGCCTAATTTGGTGCGGAGTTTATGGTTAAAAGACTGTACTCCGATACTCAAACGGTTGACGAAATCCAGGATGATCTCGCCTTTTTCCGGGGACAAAGTTTCCGGATTGCATTCCATTGATATTTCAGCTGACGGCAGCAATGGAACATACTTTCTGATCATGGCGTAAAAGCGTTCAAGCTGCGTACAGGACAACAGCGAGGGGGTTCCGCCGCCTAAGTAAATGGTCTTGACCGGAATCGAGAGATTGGCATCTGCGAGGTCTTCTTCGAGACGGTTTAAATAGGCATCCACCAGACTTTTGCCAGGATTCGGGACGGAAAAGAAGCTGCAATAATCACATTTCCTGCTGCAAAACGGAATATGGATGTAAACATTCTCAAAAAACATTTCCGCCCCCCTGTTTTTTTCAAACGTTCAACCCGGTCACCATTTTGCCAGTTTTTTACCGAAATCCATCGCTTTTTCTTTAACATCTTCTTTATTGGCGGTTTCCCCGGCAGTCGGAACCAGTGATGGAATGAGCAGGCTCTTATGAGTCTTGCCGATAAAATGGACGATCTCTTTAATGGTTTCGTCAACCAGCTTAACTCCGCTGTCATCCAGATCGCCGCCGCAAGTGGCAATAAGGGCGAAGTTCACTTTCTGGAGATTATGGATCGTTTTGCCGTTGCTGAATTTAAACAGTGAAAACATTCTGTCAATAACCATTTTTATTTGTGCGGAAAGTCCGAAGAAGTAAACCGGAGAGGCAAAGACTACGACGTCATATTCAGGAAACGATGCCACGACGTCTGTCGCTTCATCAAGAATGACGCAGCGGAACTGCTGCGAGACCTGGCAACCGTAACAGGAGCAGCAGCCGGCAGTTTTATATTTCAAGCGGGCGGCATCTACAATGTTTACAGAAGCGCCCTCTGCTTTGGCGCCTTCAGCAACCCATCCAGTAACCGTTGCGGTGTTTCCATTCTTGCGCGGGCTGCCGCCGATTATCAAAATTTTCTTACTCATAATCACTTTCCTCCTGTTTCAATTATTGATATGTAATTCATATAATAATGCTGCTCATAATCCGCCGCAAAGACGGCTATAATTAAAGAATATAACGTTAAAACAGGAAAAAAGAAATTTATATACACAAATTTCATGTGGAAATATAAAGCCCTTTTCCTGCCTGTAATGATTTTCAATAATAGCTACCGGTATTATTAGTGAAATGTATCGCGGGAAATAACCGCCTCCTGCTGCCGCCGGATTCAAAATGAGCTGAGTTTTGGGATTTTTCGGTTAAAGTGTGGACTTTTACCGGTTTTACAGTATATTAACAGGACGTTATTTAATGGCTCGCTGTTGATTTTGGATGTATTGAGCTATAAAGGAGTTCTGTATGGCGGAAGTAACCCTCAGAGGAGTGGCGAAGATTTACCCCGGCAACGTGAAAGCGGTCAGGAATATCGATCTGGATATCAAAGACCGTGAATTCATGGTGCTGGTCGGTCCTTCCGGCTGCGGCAAATCCACCACATTGCGCATGATTGCCGGGCTGGAGGAAATCTCCGAAGGTGAAATCCGCATCGGCGAACGGCTGATCAACGATGTTCCGCCAAAAGACCGCGACATTGCGATGGTATTTCAGAACTATGCCCTTTATCCGCACATGACGGTTTATGAAAATATGGCTTTCGGCCTGAAACTCCGCAAATTCAAGAAAGCGGACATCGATAAGCGCGTGAAGGAAGCCGCTAAGATCCTCAGCATTGAAGATTACCTGGACCGCCGTCCGAAAGCGTTATCCGGCGGCCAGCGCCAGCGCGTTGCCGTGGGCCGCGCGATTGTCCGCAAACCGGAAGCGTTTCTGTTCGACGAACCGCTGTCCAATCTTGACGCTAAAATGCGCGTTCAGATGCGCGCCGAAATCAGTAAACTGCATACTCAGCTGGAA
>CAIMFA010000592.1 GCA_903840185.1 uncultured Lentisphaeria bacterium
CCCCAAAACGCATCAGAAACTTCCCATGATTTGATCTTTGCCATTATGTACTTCCTTTTAGAAGAATAAAATGACACAAATTTTTAATATTTCAACTTTTATTTACGGATAAGCACTAAGTGTTGCTGACACATCTTTACCGCCGGCGGCGGCAACTGCCTCCTTCAACATCGGGTAATAGTTGAACTCAATCGTCCCTTCATCAGATGGCAGGACATCGGCGCCGGGATAAAGCAGAACGGCAGCATCCCCGCCGGCAATTTTAACTCCGGCGGCATTCTGTATTCTGACTATTTCTCCTTTGCCGGAAACCGGAGAAAATTTTCCGGCAGCCGTCTCCGCGCTGCAATCATTACTGAACGGCGCTGAAAAAACCACATCCTGTTCCAGCGCCATAGTTGAAAACAAAACACACGACAGTCCGGCGGAAAACAGCAGCTTCTTAATCATTTTCTGTCCTTAATATTATAGCATTTTTTGAGCGGGCTGAATTATAATCCGTAAAAATTGGTGATTCTGTAATAATATTCAATGCTGGTTGCCTGACCTACCATGCCGATATTCGTAACGAACAGTGCATTTGTTATTGGCGCATAGTGTCCGTCACCCCAGACAATATTTGCAGACCCGCTGTGCCGGTCATGTATGACATCCCGACCAGTCGGATCCAAAGCGCCATTTATCACCCCCCAGCCTCTCGTCCCGGCATACCGCCAGGTATCTGCCAGCAATATCTTGGTTGAAGGTTTTTTGACTCTGCTGTTTTTCCACGGCGTATAATCTTGCCTGGTACCGCTCATGCCGCCAATATAAGTTTGTCCGAAACCGTTATCATAGTTGTATCCGATGGAAATATACTGATATCTGGACGGAGAATTAGGCAGTTCAATGCAGCTGTTCGGGCCGAATGTCAGCGGATCGGTCAGCATTGTAGCAGAGGGGCACATAAAGATTTTAGGTGATGGCAGATATTTGTTGGATTTTAAACACCACGCCCAGTTCAATGCATTCCTGTCAATCGGGTTATTAAAGTTTAATGGCACATAATAGCCCTCATAGTCATTTTGATATACAGAGAAAGCGGTGCCAATCTGTTTCATTCTGCTTGCGCAATCGGATTGCCTGGCCTTTTCCCTGGCTTTGCTGAGCGCAGGCAGCAGCATTCCGGCGAGAATTGCGATGATGCCGATCACCACGAGGAGTTCGATGAGCGTAAAATTCTTCGTTTTCATTTGTCACCTTTTAGTTAATATTGCTAATTAATCTCTATGTTATGCGGCACACTCCACATGTACCGCGTTGTACCGGTTTCAGCTCATGTTATTATTTTAGAAAGCTTTTCCTTTTCATGTCTGAGTCCTTTCGGTTATTTTCGTTGATAGTTGAATGCCTGTGTGAAATTTTTTTTGAAATGCTCCCGGCGAAGAACCGCACTGTCTCCGGAAAAAGTGACAAAAGGTCAGCACATCCGGAAACCCCATGTATGACGCCACTTCACTGGCGTTCATATGCGTGAATTCCAGATAATGGCAGGCGATGCGGCTCCTTTCGCGGTCGATGAATTGCTTGGCGCCCTGTCCGGTTTCCTTTTTGATGAGAACCGAGAAATGCCCGGGCGAATAAGAAAAATGCCCCGCCGCTTCCTCCAGCGAAAACGGGCGCCCGTTATTTTCAATCAGCAGCTGCCGCAATTGCCCTGCCAGTGTCAACTGGTTGTTGCGGTTGCGGTAGTAGCGGACCAGCATGGCCTGCAGCAGCGGCTCCAGAATGGTCACATAGTTGTCTTCGCCGGTTACCGGGACGTCCCGGAATTCTCCTGATTTCTGCTCCGGGAAAAGCTCGCGGACCAGGGTTTGAATGATGCTGATATGCGCCCGGGTTTCCCGGCTTTCCGACAGATACAGCGCTTCAAAATTACCGCCCTCAAGTGCGCGCATATGAAATTTAAAAGAAAAGCAGCCGAACTCCCCGGCCGGATAGATGATCTTGTGGCGGCATTGCGGCGGAATAATCAAAATATTCCACGGCCTGACATGGTATTTTTTGTTTTCGCAATAAAAAAAAGCCTCTCCGGTATCGGCAAGATTCATCTGCCAGTAGTGATGCATGTGCTGCTCCAGCAGTCCCGGCCCCCGGGTGATGGTGTAATCCCAGAACTGAAGTGAAGCGGTAAAGTCGGATAATAACTGACGCATATTACAGCACCCCCTTTCTGATAATAAGATTGGCGAATCGGCGGCGCTCGCCGGTCACTACGCAGACGCGAACCCGCCCGGCCCGGGTATAAAACTCCTCTCCGGACAGAAACTCCATGCCGGGAACATCACAATTGGACCGGTTGATGATGTCAAGATAAAGTTTCGCAAGTTCCCGGTTGTCGCACCCGTTGGAACCAGCCGGCATATAAAACGGTTGCGTTTTGTAGTCCAAAGTCCACAACGGCATCACCGCCGCCAGCAGTGCGGGGATATCCGCTCCCGGCAGCTGAATTACTTTGCTGCAAAACTTCCCGGCGGGAAAATTAGCGTCGGCCAGCAATATTTCCTCGCCATGTCCCATTTCAGAGAGCAGCATCAGAAGTTCCGGTGCAATCAGAGGTGAAATTCCTTTGAGCATATCTTTTACCATTCGGCGACAACGCCGTCCCCGGTGCGCCATAGCGGATTCTTCCAGTCGTGTCCGACCCGTGCCGCTTCGCGCACTTTTTCTTCGTTGATGGTGATCCCCAATCCCGGCAGATTATTGCGGTAAACAAACCCGTCGCGATATTCAAAGACGCTGCGGTCACTCAGATAATCCAGCAAATCGGCGCCCTGATTGTAATGAATCCCCAGGCTTTGCTCCTGAATCACCGCATTGGGTGTGCCGTAATCCAGTTGCAAACTTGCCGCCAGCGCAATCGGTCCCAGCGGGCAATGAGGGGCGACTGCGACGTCATAACACTCCGCCATAGCCGCAATCTTTCTTACTTCGAGAATGCCGCCTGCATGACATAAATCCGGCTGGATGATATCCACCGCGCCGCTCTGCAGAATCTCTTTGAATCCCCAGCGGGTATAATTACGCTCGCCGGTGGCGATGGGGGTCACCGTGTGACGGCGCAGCTCTTTGATGACGTCCAGATTCTCAATCAGTACCGGTTCTTCGATAAACAGCAGCCGGAAGCATTCGAGTTCTTTCATCAAAATCCGCGCCATCGCCTGATGCACCCGCCCGTGAAAATCGACGGCAATATCAAATTTGGGGCCGAGCGCATCGCGAATTGCACCAACGCGCGCCACCGCGGCATCCAGTTTTTCATAGGAGTCGAGGTAATCCAGCTCCTCCGTTCCGTTCATCTTGATGGCGCTGTAGCCTTGTGCCGCTTTCTCTTTTGCCGCCGCCACCACATCTGCGGGCCGGTCGCCGCCGATCCAGGAGTAAACCCGGATGCGCTCCCGCACCGGGCCGCCCAGAAGATCGTAAACCGGGACTCCAAGTGATTTGCCTTTAATATCCCAGAGCGCCTGCTCTATTCCCGACATGGCGCTGGAGAGAATCGGCCCGCCCCGGTAAAATCCGCTCCGGTAAAGGATTTGCCAGATATCTTCGATATGTCCGGCATCCAGATTTAACAGCAGTCCTTCCGCCTCCCGCACGGCGGCGGCGACCGTCTCCGCCCGGCCTTCGACAACCGGTTCCCCCCAGCCTTCCAGGCCGTCATCGGTGGTGATTTTCAGAAACAGCCAGCGCGGCGGAACTTTGAACAATTCAAATTTGGCAATTTTCATTTTTAAGTCCTGTTGTTTTCAATACTTTCGTAATAATCCAGCGAGGGGCCGAGTTCCGTTTTCAATGGTTCGGTAATCCGGTTGAGACATTGTACGACATCAGCCGGCAGCACGCGCTGCGCGGCACGGACGTTTGCCTCCAGCCGCTCCGGACTGCGGGAGCCGACCAATGCACAACAAATATCAGAGTTGCTGACGGCCCAGCGGATGGCCAGCTCCGGCAGCAGCGATTGCGACCGGGCCGCCTCTTTATGAAGTTCCGACAAAGTTTCCCGCAACGTCTGCTCAGCACCAGGAGCACCATGCCGCGCCAGCGGATTCCGGCGACTGTCAAAGTGGCGTGTCCGTTTAAGCTGAGGCGGCAGGGTGTCGATATCTGTTAATGTTTTACCCAGCACCCCTTGCAGGAGCGTCATATAACTGATGATACCGATGTTCCGCTGCCGGCAAAAATCAAGACAGTTAAATTCAATCGCCCGGCAAAGAAGGTTATAAGGTAACTCGTTGACTGCCGGCTGCAGCGTCAGCTCCGCCAGCCGCTCCGGACTGAAATTGCTGACGCCGAAGTGACGGATCCTGCCGGATTTGCGCAACTGGGCAAACTCCGCCTGCACCGCCTCCAATCCCGGAGGATTGGCAATCTTCGGGAGGTCGTCCGTAAAATGCTTGAGCGAAATGGCATTGACCGGCCAGTGCAGCATATAAAGGTCAATATAATCTGTCCCGAGCCGTGCCAGCGAAGCCTCGCAGTGGCGCGTAATCTCCCCCGGGTAACAATTGGATGGGGCAATTTTGCTGCCGACGATTACCCGGTCGCGCTGAAAAGGCCGGA
>CAIMFA010000593.1 GCA_903840185.1 uncultured Lentisphaeria bacterium
GGCCATTGGCGCGTTCATTCACTGACTCCGTTTTTTCTCAGTATTCATCTGTGTCCATCTGTGGATAAAAATGATTTCATACATTCTTGGATATTACGTTTTACTCTAAATGAACCGTCCGTTTGCAGAGTTAATTCATCCGCTATGGATATCAATTTTGAATTATTCTTGTCAAGAAACTGTTGAATTTCCGGGGTGATGTTTTTCACAGTCGGCACCATCAGGATGAACGGTTTCTGATGCGCAAGGAAAATTGAACTTATAATATCGGTCAGCGCTGATGTCTCATAGGTTAAATATACCTCCGTACCGGAGTATTCGCCGAGATGCCAGATATGCTCGTGTTCCTTTCGGCGGTCTGCTGAATACTTGATGTTCAGTGAAGCGCAAAGCGCCTGATGAATGGCTTCTCGGCGTATGGAATAAATAAGAATGTCTCGAAACTTTAATTGGATTGGATCAGCGTTGTTCTGCGGGCATACCGCCTTGATGTCAGAAGGTGAATTCTCCACCACCTGACGCGGATAGCCTTGCTCACACGGCGTCAGGCAATTCAACAGCTTGACGCGGCGGCCTTCGACTCTGAGATAATGAGTATAGAAAGTGTTGAACCGATGCCAGCCTGTCAAACCGGACTGCCATTCCCGCCAGGCAGCTTCCTGCGCAGGCAACTCCTGTAAATAGTGCCAGAAAATACTATCGCTCATATCTTTCCTCCTCATAAAAGATAGTTATTGCTTTATCATTAAGAACAGAAGATCATAACCGATATAGTATATATATCGCAGTTGTTTCAGCTACAAATTACAGCCTGAAATACGCTTCAACAATCCGTCCGACAATCTGCTTGCCCCGGTCATTGCCGTGAACCGCGTCACGCTGGAACCACTGCCACGGTTTGCCGGACTGTCCAAGATAATTATGCCAAAATGTGGCGGTATCCAGAAATTCGACATGCAGTTCTTCTGACAGTTTCCGCAGTCTTCCCACAAAAAGATCTGGAGTCCAAGTCTGCGCCGGTAATGCTGCATCAAGGTTTTTATCATCATGTTTCCGCCAGTCTTTACCCGGCGGGCCGGACATTAATAAAATTTCACAACCAATTTGTTTTTGGGTCATTTCAATGACTTTACGGATTGCTTCAATATCATTTTTATAGAAAATTCCGCCGATAATCAGCTGATTAGGTTTAATATCTGTAACATAGCTTTTGAAATGTTCCGGATCCTGATATTACCAGCAGCCGGTAGAACCCCGCACCGAACAGATGAATTTCAGATCGGCTTTAGGCTAATCCAGCAGCAGCGACGGAAAATTGGAATTGAACGTGTCATTGATTGTTATTGATTTAATATATGCAGCTAATTCACCGCTTTACTTTGTGGAATTATTTCCAGCATTTTCATATTTGTGGGATCTGTAACTCCGATAGTATTACAGAAATCAGACAGGGAAATAGTTCGGCAGGCAATAGGGTGCCAGTGCGATTCGCCAGATAGCCGCAGTATGGCCTGCTTGCACGATGGCGCCTGGAAAGCAAACTTTAGCATGGGCAAGTCATAGCGCAGCAGCGCAACCTGATTCACTGATTCAAGTTTTAACTCAAAGCGGGATGTTTTCAGGTAACCGGCCACGACAAACTCACCAGTTTTCGGGATGGATGGCTTTCGGGAATACTGTTGATGATGTGTTGCGATAAGGCTTTTGCGCAGTATGTTCATCTCCTCGGTCATCCCGCTGAAATGGTCAGGCGCACCTACGCCGGGAAATTCCTGCAAACGGACTAATTGCGATTTTTCATTTTGCTGCAACGCGCTCATGTATGCTTCGACCTGTTCAAAAGGCACGCGTTTATCGGCAGTTCCATGGATCAGTAGTAATGGCGTCAATATATTTTTAGCGGTTGTTCTGCCGCTGCGCGAAAGATACGCCTCCGGATTTGTCAGGGGATCGCCGCCGATCCAGCCGGCATCCTTCATTTCGTCACGAAATTCGCCCACTGTATCGTGCGCATACCAGAGGGCATAATCGGAAACTCCGCATTCGCAAACTGCGGAGGAAAACAGGTCTGGAAACTTCCCGAGAATGCCAAGCACGTTCCCACCGCCACCGCTGCCTCCATGCAAACGTGGCGCAGCATCGGTTACGGTCTTTGGATAGAGTTTCCGTGCAACGGCAATGGCATCAACCGCATCCTGCAGTTCCCATCCATTGGCATCGGGCTTGCCATCGCTGTCGCCGCGTCCGCGCATTTCCGGCTGTACTTTAAAAAATGTTTCATCGGCTGGCGCAGTAACATTGTCTTTGTGTCCCGACTTGATATTGCCGTGCCAGCCATGCATCCATAACAGAACCGGCGCGGTGTGATTGAGCGGGGCAAAGCGTGCGAACAGGCGCATTCCGGTCTCTTCGCTGGACAGGTATTCGCGATAAGCTGCACAATATTCTTTAGCTTTAATGGCAATCGGTATAGTATTAATTTCTGTCATGACTTCAGGCATCTCCTCACTTCGCGGTGTAAGTTTTCAAAATGGGCTTCGTTTTGAACGCCTTCAATCTGGAATGCCAGTCCTTCCGGTTTCAGCTCTTTGGTCAATGCAACGACATCCGGAGCCTTGACAAAGATCAGGAGTGACTTGCCACGCTGCTGGATCCGTTTGTACATGTCGAGCCACGGCAAGGCGGACGGATTGCAATCTCCGGGAGTGAACTGGATCGCTTGGATGGTGGGAATGTCCAGCAAGGCTTCGATGTGCCTTGTCATGCCGTCGCCATCAAGATGAAACACGCAGCGCGGGGCAAGTCTGGACTGACTTTCAACGTCCGGTCCGCAAATGCGTTCCCACTCCGCGGGGCCGACTGAATATGCGAAATCGCATTCCGCAATCATATACGGTTCATCTGACCATAGATTGTGCCAATGGATGAGACCGGCACCTTCATTCAGCACTGTATCATACAAGTAATCTCTGGCTTCACGATAGACCGGCAGCAAAGCGGCAGACTGATGCCCGACCGTCTCCGGCTGATCCATTAAATCCATGCATAATTCTGTCTGACCGCGCATAACCGACAATAAATCCAGCAGGCCGCCTAAATTAGGCGAATTGACGAGGAAACGACCGTGTGCGGCTTTTGCAAGTTTCGGCAATAATGTCTCTAATACTTTCCACCAGTGATTCGAACGCTCCAGTCCCCATTCGGGCGCATTGGACCAGTCGTCCCGGATGAAGGCTGGCGTCCAGGATGTTTCTGCTTCAAAGTGGAAAGCCCGTCCCATCAGGGCAGCAAGCGAGCATGGTCCGAAATCCAGCCGGATCTGCGGGACGGCATCGGCGGCAGGTGCAAGCTGACCAAGATCGCGGAGCTTGGCTTCAAGCCAGTCATCCGGTTCGTCCAGCAATTCAAACCGTTTGGTGACCGGTCGCGAAGGGTTGCTATTTACATAACCCAGCAGCAACGGGTTTCCGTCGCCCGCGGTTTCCTGGTGCCACCAAGCCTCATGCCGTTCAGCCCGGTGCGTAAAGTCCGGGCAAAACTCCAGCTCCTGTCCGGCAACGCTGCGCAAGATTTCAGAACGTTTTGACATATTCATAAGAATGGTCCTTTCAAAGATGTTCTATTATTTATTTTTAACTTCTATTTTTGAATTTATTTCGAATTTCGTGCTAAAGCTTGCGTTGCAGGCAAAGCCCGTCTTAGGCTGGGGTGCTCTTCACATGTTCGACTTTTTCCACCAAGGCGACATCGTCGGCGCTGACGTGTCCCACCACCGTGCCGTCATCGCGTTCATTTCGTTTCAATTTTTTCAGTCTGTCCATCAATATGAGCAGATCCCGAATCCCGCCCCATGCAAACCAGATGCTCGTGGGGACTGTCAGAATCATTGGAATAAGTATCATTTTGATGTACCAGTAATTGGACCACCATGTCAATGGCCAGCGGTCAAAAACGTTCCAGAACACCATGATGCAGCCTGCAGCCACCCAGAGCATTTTCCAGCTGAACACCGAAATGGAGATAGCCTTGTCGATTCTTGTAAAATCATTGTTGATGCCAATCAGGCTGCCCCATTTGAATTTCCAGCGGGCAGCGGCGCCATCTGCAGGTGCTTCCTTTTTTTCCAGTGAGTAGATGCCGCGATGCAGCATGCGATCCATATTGAAGGCTTCCTTGCAAGTAAACAGTGACACAAGCACGTAACTCCCCGCCGAGGCAAGCATTGTAATCAGGAATACCCATTGCCCGTTGATGGGGAATTTATTAGGCAGCGGAATATTCAGCCAACCCATCAGGAGGCTGGAGAATGGCTTCCAGACCGCCGGTTGCTGCAATATGATACCCGTTATCGCCAGTGCCGCGCCCGCCAGCATGGATGTCCAGGCCGCCGCCGCAGTGCCTTTATTCCAGTAAAGCCCCCCGATAATGACAGCGCCGGCGCCTCCAAGATAAATCGCGCCAGTGATGGCGAAGAACATCAGTATGTATTCCGTTTGATTGTAAAAGAGACTGAAGAAAAAACCGAAAATCGCGACACCGATGATTGTCAATCGCAGCAGGAGCAGATGCCGTTTAGGTGAGAACGGCGTTTTGCGCAAGGGAACAACCACGTCTTGGATTAAAATCGAACCCCAGGAATGGAGATAGGACCCGTCACAGGCAATCAACCCCATAAAGAACAGGGCGCAGACTATGCCCTTTATCCCAATCGGCAGCAGTACACCCAGCGCCACCGGCATCCGCATCTGCGTAACAATCTGCGGATTGTCAATAGTTGAAAGGATTTTGTTCACCTGTTCGGCTCCGGAAGCGAAATCGGGATGTTTCAAGTAGGTATATGCCGCAAGTCCCAGCAGCGCCATGAAAAGACTTTTGCCATATCCTCTCCAGCTGCTGATGATACTGGCCATCTTTGCTTCATGGGCACTGGCGGCGGAACTGTTGAAAGCATGTGACCCCTGCCAGGCCATGGTAGTGTAAATGGCGCCGATCACTCCGATTAATACATACCAGATGTTGAAGTCCTCTACTTTTCCAGCATCAAACGGATTCAGCATGGATTTGCCGGCGGGTGCGGCGGCAAGCGCTTGATTTGCTTCCGTCCAGTTGAACATCATGAGCAGTACCACAATGACAACAATGAAAAGGAACATTGACAATATTCCTTCCACACAATCAGTCACCATAATAGCCAGTTGCCCGCCACCCAGAGTCATGAACAAAGAAATGGAGAGATTGACCGCCATAACGATGGCAATGGTCGGCAGATGAAGCCCTAACACATCCGTATATTCCGGCAATCCGCAGAAAAACACGAAGAAGCGCGCGGCCACCGCCGGAAATATCCCATAATTCAACACCCCTGAAAGAAAGGCCAGCGATCCGGCGAATATACGGAAAGATTTGTTGTAGCGGATTTCGAAAAACTGGGCCAGTGTCATTGCGCGTGTCTCGCGATACCGGTAGATTACAAAGCCCAGCAAGGCGATAAACATGCCCACCGGAATGCGGATGAATTCCCAGAACGACATGGAAAATCCTGCTTGGTAAAAAACCTCAAAGCCCGCCACAATTCCCACAATCGCCATCCCCGACTCAGACCTGGCGTTTGCCAGAAGATAACGACCGGCGCAACGGCCGCCAGCCATGAAATCTGCCACTCCCTGGACATGTCTTTGCATATAGAAAGCCACCGCGCCAATAAAAAGCACAGGAAGAGCCATTGCCACCCAGTCAATCCATGTCATCATACTTAAGTCATCCTCATATTTTCTGTTACGGTTTTAATGGTCAAATGCTCATGTCTGTGCCTTTCAAGGTTTACCATTTTTCTGAATCCACTGCATGGCATCGTGCATGGCGGCGGCGCCGGCTGCAAAGTTGCCGGTCATCATCTGCCAGTATTCCATCGTGCCCGGATCCATCGCATAGTCGGCAGCCACCGGCATGCTGGAGTAACCCGACGGGGATTTGAACGCGCCGGTGCGGAATGCGGTTTTAGGGACGCAGCCGGGCGCATAAACCAATTTGCCTTTGACGGGCGGGTGCGCCAGATAATATTCCGGCTCCCAGTACATCATCAGGCCTACACCCAGAAAACGATCACCGATACCGGGCACGACACTGACATCATAAGGATTGTTCCCGAGCGCCCATTGGAGCTGACGTTCCCCGAGTCGGACAATGTCAGGCCGGTCCAAGACCATCCCAAGCCGTGCCAGACCGCAGCCCAGCATAGTCCAGTAGGAAATAGGTTGCGGAGACGGGAAACGTGCCGGTTCTTTACCTTCTTTCTCCAAATCCATCGCCTGCCTCCACGGTTCAATATTGGAAAGCCTTTCGATATCTGACACAAAAACCAGCATGGCCTTTTTCAACCGTTCCGCCTGCGGATGCTTCGGATATTCCCTGAGGAAAAATGTTGGAGCCCAGAGGAAATCAAAGTTGATTGGATTGCCAAACACGTAATATGTTGTCTCGCCGTAACGGCGGAAGGCCGGTTCGAGATAAGTTCTGTTTTCGATCAATTCACAGAGTAATTCAACATTCTTATCGAGTGATTTTGTGTATTTTGGATCGCCGGTAAGCTTGCTCAGATAGGTTTCCGCAAACAGCATTTTCGGAGTAATGAGCAGTTTGTTGAACGGCAATATTTCATTGCCCAGGCTGAGGTCTTCCCACGAGCACGCAGTTGACCGGTAAATCTTATCTGCCACCCCGGCATAATGTTTGCTTCTGGCCGGATCACTATTTTTCAGTTCCAAGGCGACTTTGGCAAAAATACCAGCCGCCTGCGGATTGGCGATGCGATATCTGTCATAACGCTCAATACCATATTTAGGGATGTCATCGTAACCATACGGTTTATTGGCGGAATAGAAATATCCATCCTCTAGTTGCGCGGCGGCAAGACTGTCGAGAGCCACCAGCATCAGCTTCCTGCCTTGCTCGGACAGAGCGGACGGAAGTGCTGTGGAATCCCCGGCGAGCATTGTGCCAAAACCGATGGACGCAACCAGCGTCCAGTGTTTGATGCGGTCGCCGGCATCGTAGAATCCACCCAGCCCTTGACGGCTTTTTCCGGTTGCCTTGTTGCCCCAGTCAAATCTGCCGTTCACCAGCGCCCAGCTCTGGTAATCATCCAGGTGGGTGGGGCCGTGCCAGCCGGGCACCTCGACATTAAACTGCTGAATGGTCAAACCCTCCAGAATAGTTTTTGTCAGTGCAGCATAAACGCCCGGGTCAATGCTAAATTCCAACTCGGCAGTGTTTTTGCCCTGTGTGACTTTTAGTTTGTATTTGCCGGGAAGGAACAGGGAGTCAGCGTCAATCGCATTGAAACGGCGATGCGGGAACTGATAATTTCCGAGCGAAACGGCCTTGCCTTCCAGAACAGTTTTATCTTTTTCATCCGAAATGCGGTAGGACACGTCTTCCTTATCCAGCGTCTTGACTAGAAAACGTTTGACGCCGTTGGGGTGAAGTCCGAGATGCGAGCCGGTGATTTCAATCGGCTCCGCGCCATAGCCGTCAATAGTCACATCGTCAATCCAGGCAGAGCCGGAAGTATTGTCTTCAACAATGAGAACTGGAGCGGCGACAATCGCTCCGAAAGGCGGCTTGGCTGTGACGGATATTTCCGTCCAGTCCTGCGTTCCTGTGACAAATGAATCGGACACGCTTCTGCCGACATAGCGGGGGGTGATTCCAGCAACGGTTCTGTCTGTGAAATCAGAGGCGAACCAATAAAGGGCGACTCTTACTTTGCCCGTGGCTTTGCTGGTTTTCACAAACGCCGAGAGTTTCTGCTGCTTGTGGTAATCCACATAAATGAAGGTGTTGACAAGCCCGAATTCCCCGGCTGTTTTATCAACGCGCAGAGCGGCCGGAGCGGAATGAAAAGTCTTTGTATCGCGCAAGTACTCCCCGGTGCCGGTCAGTTCGTTGACGGAATAGCCGGCAACCTTTTGCTGAAACGCGGGATTTTTATTCCTGGAATCTTTTTCATTGGCCAATTCTGTTGCGGAACGCCAGATGAGAGGAATGTTTTTCTCCTTGTCCGATTCAGCAAGCGAAAAGGACGGATTGGCTGCCAGATTGTGGCCTTCGTATTCCTTGGCAGCGTTTGCGTTTTTCGCAGGATCCGCATGAATGGCCAGGGTATTCTCTTCCTTGGATTCCGTGAATCTCGCAAAATATCCCCAGTTGGCATAGCGGGGCATCCAGCCGGCATTGTGCCGGAAGACCGATTTTCCGTTCTGGAGAATTTCGATGTAATTGACGCATGCCTGAAAGTTTTTCCCTTTCAGTTCCAGCAGGAGCTTCCCATCGACAACTGTTGCCGGAAAATCCCGGGTGATATAAGTCAGATCGGAACCAGCTTCGCGAACAATATCAAAATTTTCCGCCACCTTTTTTCCGTTAAGTAAAATGTCCATCAGGCGGTCGCCAGGCGAATCCAGTACAACTTCCTGGAATCCCAGACGGACGGAGCAGTCACCGTTGGTAAGATCTGTAATGAGTGCCCGGATTTCCTTGGAAAACCATTCAGTATCCTGAGGAGGAGATTCAAATGCGTTCGGATGCTGCGGACGTGACGGGGACAAATTCCATTCCGGCCGGATGTGTCCCGGGACAAACTGGATTCCAACGTCATTATTGAAACCTATCCTCAGACGTTTCCAATGGGTGCCGCCTGCGAATTTGTCAGCCAGTTCCTCTGATAATATCAGGTCTATCCGGTGATAACCGGCATCAAGTTTGAGCGGGATATAATCTTTCACCCCTTCGTTTCCAAGACATGAACTGTTGTTTAGTCCGCGATATACTTCGCGCGAGATCACCTTGCCATCAACAGCGACTTCAAAGAGCTGCTGTAGATTTTTTGCTCCGCTGATGGGAACTTGAAGGGTGTAAATCCCCGGTTTGGCCAGTTGGAAATGCAGGCGCACCTTTTGCGGGCATTTTGCCTGACGAAACAGCATTAACTGCGGCGGAAATTTGGTGCTCGGATCTTTTCCCACCCGGAAATCGACAGTTTCCGTGTCCTTAGGTTCCTTTTCCGGACCGAAGGGACGGGTAATCTGGAAGCTTTCCAGCGCAGGCAATTCTTCCTTGAGTTGCTCGGCAACGGGTAATTTCCAGTTTACTTCCACCGGTTCGTCCGGTGCCAGGCGCACAAATGCGTTGTCCTTGACAAAGCGACCATCCGGATATTTCAAGGTGGTCAAGAATCCCTGGACCGGACCGTTTTGAATACCACTTATTTTCAGGTCGTCAAATTGCGCCCCTGTCCGGTAAGGATGCAAAACAAATATCTCGTCAGCCTCCTTGAAAAGGAAAGCGGCTTCCGGCAGGATGGGCGCATAAGGCGAATCTTTCCATTCCTGCCTGGAAGATGTAAAATCCTGGAGCTGTTTTCCGTCCCAGAACATGGAGAGGGCGTCGGCCTTGAAAACCAGTCGAAGGGTGTGCCAGTTGGTATCGGCAAAGGAAATATCGCGGGCGCAGGAAAGCCACCAGTTGGGTTTTTCCACATTCTTCACCATCATTTGATTTGGGCGCAGCATGAATTTCCAATGTCTGGTGTGAAGATAAAGGATTCCATCAGGCGACTCTTTCCGGACGCAGAATGAGATATCATCATACTGGTATTGGTGTTCACTGCGCAGATACCATCCGGCTTCCGGCATTGGCCCGGCAGTGCTCAAAACACCGTTTTCAACCTTCCATTCGCCGATGTGCGGTTTCAGAAAACCGGGCATCTGGTTTTGTTCAAACGAAATATTTTCATTCACCGGCAAGGCGGTGGCGGTATTTTTTGCCGTGACCATTTGCAGATTGGGGACGGATACCGCTTTTACAGCCGCATTCTTTACATCTTCGGCAGTGGCAACGCGAACCTGGATGTTATCAAAAAGGCATGATCCCTGATCGACAAACATTAAACGCAGACTTAATCTGCTGAGCGGCTTTGCTGGTGTCCAGACGAACGTCCTGGTCTGCCATTCCGCTGTCTTTGGATCCAGCCAGCCGGAATTTGGATTTTCCCATTTGTTGGTGCCGTCGGTGTAACCGGCCTGAAGGGAAATTCCAAAAGTGTAGTTGGGCTGGGTATTGCCGACCGCGTCGCGTTTCGCTGAAACTGCAATTAGCAAAGGCCCCTGGAAAGATGCCGGAAGTTTCACCGTAATTTGCAGACCGCCGAAATTATCCGCTTTGCTGTTGGTGATACGGACCGCCTGCTTTCCTTCCTTTACGTTATCGGCAACTAGACTTGCCTCCGGAGATTTGCCCGGACCTCCAAAAACAACCCATGGTTTAATTGCATCCGACTCGAAACTACCGTTGTCAATCAGGTTTTCTTTTGCGTTCGGATCAGGTGTTTTAATCTCCTCTGCCCCAATGCAGCGCTGATTGAGCAAAGTAAGAACCAATACTGCCAAAAGACAAACTGCTTTAAAACTGTTCATGATCTATTCCTTGGTATTTATTCGATTTTGCGTTTCTGTTCAAGATAAAAAGCATCACAGATATCCAATATATCCGCCATTTCAAATAGGGACAACGGAGAAGGTTTACCTGCGCTGGCCAGATCCAGCAGTTCTCTCATCATCGTGTTGCGGAAATCACTGTCGGGCCATATTTTTCCTTCCACTTCGCCGGAAGCATATTCGATTTTCAACACTCCCTTGCGGAATTCCGCACGTCCTTTTTCAGCCAGAATATGCAGATAAAAGCCGTCCTGCGGTTCCACCGGACAATAACCGTTTTCGACAACGGCATACGCGCCATCGCGGCAGTCCAGGAAAAGCGTGGAGAAATCCTCTATTTCCCCCTGGTTCACGGCATGACTGGCAATACCGGTGCGGTACACCGGCTGTAATCCCAGCATGCGCAGCAGTGACAGGCACAATACTCCGAGATTGAGCAATGCGCCGCCTGGCGTCAGTTGCGGATCAAGCATCCATGGACTTCCCATTTTGATGTAGCGTGCAACCGGCCCGGCAAAATACTGCGCCTCAATGCGGGCAGGGCGGCCAAGTTTGCCGGACTCGAGTATCGCCTTCAGTTCCCGGAATGCCGGATACCAGTATGGAATCAGGGCCGGCGCATGAAACAGATTTTTGGCCTGGCAACGTTTCGCCAGCGTCCGGACAGGAGCGGCACTTGCGCCTGACGGCTTCTCGATAAGGAATGGGATGTCACGGTCGATAAGCATACCGGCCAGTTCCGGCATCCGCCGGTAATTGCCCAGGCAGACCGCGAATTCAGGATGCGTTTCGTCAAGCATTTGTTCAGGATTGCTGAAGCCGCGCGTGGATAGTTTTCCGGCCTTGATCTCCGCCATTGCCGGATCATCGTCATGCACTCCTACTAGCTGGTGCGGCGCCTGTTGTGACACCCCGGCGTAGATGGGGCTGTGCCAGTGACCGATTCCTAATATGGCGATCTTCATCGGGCACCTCCAATCAATTCCGCCAAAGCAACCCGGCGTCCACCTTCCCGTTGCGAAATAACAGCCGCCTCATTTAGAGCCACCGCCAGCAATCCGGCTTCGCCAGGAGTCTGTAGCGCTGCATTTCCGCGAATAGCGGCGCAGAATTGGTCAATGACCCGCTCGGCACTGCCAGTAGCCGGCAGATCCGTCACCAGAACAGTTTCGCGGGCCCACGGCTTGGGTTCGCGTTCAAGATTCAGTGCCGCTTCAGTGGCCACCGCATTGCCCGTTGTACCAAGAATATGTATGCAGTCGCTTGGCGCGGAAACGTAGCTCGAGGTCACCACGCCGATCCGGCCATTTTCATATTCAATCAACACCGCGGCGGTGTCCTCTAATTCAGATGTTGACACTAAGCGCCGCAACTGCGCGGAGACGGCCAACGGATTTCCAAGAATTGCGTTCAGGACGTCAAACATGTGGACGCCAAGCAGATTCAGACAGCCTCCCGGCACGTTAGCCGCCTGACTGCGCCACATTCCGGCGGCAGTCAGCTTCTGAAGGCCGGCGGAACTGCCCATATGCGCAGTGACCATTGTAATTTCGCCCAAAGCGCCTTCTTTGACGAGTTGCAGAGCGCGTGAGACAGATGGGCGGAAACGGTATTCATGCCCGACCTGCAAAACCAGATTTGCCGTTTTTGCCAGGCGAACCGCTTCATTGCACTCGGCCACGGTATTGCACAATGGCTTTGTCACTGACATGTGTAAACCAAAGTTCACTGCCTCGCGGATGTTAGGCAGGTGTGCCGGATTCGGGGTGCCGATGATTACGGCTTCCGGCTGGAGCTCTTTGACGAGCTCCGCCATTGTTTCATAGGCTGGCAATCCGGTCTTCTCCTGGAATTTGGCCCGCGCCTCAGGCTGCAGATCGACCCCGCCGACAAGTTCGGCTGCAGGAGTGTTCCGGATGCCCGGCAAGTAGTGCCAGTCATTAATGCCTTTGAGGCCGATCATGGCCATTTTAACTCTTGATATTGCCATTCTCCATTCCCTTCATTGTGCCGGTTAAATTCAACATCGGCATTTACCTTTTAAAATTTAGCACCCTTATGAAAATACGGCTTATATGTAACCGTTTACTTTTCACTAATATCAAACGGGTTATAATTATTCTGCAGATTATCAATCAAGTCTGAAGCCAGAATATTCCAACTTATAAAATGGGGTTTTATTACCGGTTGTCCAGTTTCTCCATCGTAATATTCATGCATGCAGCCATTTTGTTCGATATCATGGGCCAGCAGATTTACTATTCGCATGGCGATATTCATAGCATCAGCTTTAAAGCCATAAGCATTCAAGCCATAAGCAGCTAAAGCATTAGGCAGTATCCAGACAGGGCCCTGCCAGTTTGAGGGGTTGCCGCTTAACGCATTGTTATAAACCGGATCAATACGACTTTGACTGCGCAAACCCCACGGGGATAAAAATTCAGATTCATCCATCAAGCGATTACGCATCGCTTCGGCTTGTTGCGGCGTGGCTAATTGAGCCCACAACGGAAAAAAACTGCCACAATTGCGAAATTTTAAATAAGTTACCCAGTTGACTATTTGTCGAGATTGTATTTGAGCTTCAGCGCGGTCTATGTCGTAGAAAAATTGATCCACCGGATCAAAATAGCTGGTCTGCACCAAGTGCCGCAATTTATCGGCTTTGGCGTCTGCTTCATCTGCCCCCTGCAGATTGAAATGGCGCCTAATCTGTGCAAATGCCCGATATTCGCGATAATGAAATGAGGCAAGATCGCAGCCGGCAGTCTGCCCGGCTGGACGGCCATACAATGCGGGATGATTGTCTATTCCGCTTTGAGTTTGCCAGCAGAAAAAACCGTCTTTATCACAAGTAGTTTGCTCGTACCATCTGATTGCCGACTCTAATTGCGGCAAAAACGCTTTGATAAAACTGTAATCGCCGTTTTGGCGCCGGGCAATTAAGCAGACAAATTGAGCCCTTAATGGATAAGGATGGGCGGCGTATGATAGCTGCCCGTCCGGACTGGTCATCTTGACAGGCTGTCCGTTTTTAGCCGGAGCTGCGAGCAGATTCATGATCGTACCAGCAGCGTAGCGTAATCCTGCTTTAGGAATTCCGGAAGCAATAAAATAACCATCCCAGTCCCATAAGTTGTTATGTGTCCCGCCCGGAACAACA
>CAIMFA010000594.1 GCA_903840185.1 uncultured Lentisphaeria bacterium
CCTCCTGTCCCGCCAGCTCTTTAGGCAGCCGGTATTTCTGTCCGCACGATTTGCACCAGAAAGTGACATTTTCCTGAGGAGCGGTGCCCGCCACGCTGTCCGACAGCCTGGGCACAACCATATTTCTTTTGCATCTGGCGCATTCCGCCAGTTGTCCGCCTAAATTCTTCGGCAGCCGGTATTTCTGGTTGCACACTTTGCAGCAGAAAATAATATCGTCAGGGGATTTATTTCTTGATGTGGTGGAGCGAACGCTGATCTTCTGGATTTTATCTTTATTTTTATCGACAACCGGAATAAAGCTGGCAATGGCAGTGGCTTTTTCAATGGCTTTGCGTGAACCCGGCGCAGGCGGCCGCTCTTCCGATTTTCCCGGAACTATAAAAGCATTGTGGCATCTGGAGCATTCCCCCTCCTCGCCGGCAATCTCTTTCGGCAGCCGGTACTTCTGGCCGCAGGATTTACACCAGAACAGAACGGTTTCTTTTGAATTTGAAGCTCCGTCCGACTGCATGGGAACAATCATGTTTTTTTTACATTTGGCGCATTCCGCGATCTGCCCTCCGATGCTTTTGGGCAGCCGGTATTTCTGATTGCATATTTTGCAGCGGAAGATGATATCATCAGGAGCTTTGTTTTTTGCAGTGCTGGATGTAATCCTGATTTCCTGGATTTTCTCTTTCCCGTCTGTCACGGGGGGCAAACCGGGCTTGGCGCTATCCTTCGAGGGAATTTCCGATTCCGTCGGAACCACCATTTGGGTTTTGCATCTGATACAATCCAGGGTATCGCCGGAACAATCGTCGTCCAGTTCATATTTCTGATTACATTTTTTACACCGGAACCTGATACTCATGGCTGCTTTTTTTCCGAATTAAATCATTCTAATCACAATTAGTCAATCTGTAATATACCCTATTATCGTAAATTTATAAAGTGCTGAATCACAAAAAAGTCAAGCTTCCGTCCTCATGGTTCAGGACAGCCGGGATTGGTTTAATCCGCATTAACTGAATAAAGATTTACCGCAGAGCCTGAAACATTGATCCTTTTTTGCGGTCTAATACAGGCATAAAGTTTGTAATAAACCGTTTTCGGGAGTAATTTACAACCTTGAAATACAGTCTTGGACTACAGTTTAAAGACTGGTTTTATTTTGTAAGGAGAACTGCTTTTGGATAAGAGTTTAATGTCGGTAAAATTCAAAAAAGATTACATCGCCTATCTGGCGATCGGGATTTTTTTCTTTATATTGACTACCGAACTGGTTATCGCGGTATGGCTGCCTGTGCATCTGCGTTCTGAAAACGTCTGGGCGCTGCAGGTGGCGCGGCAGGACATGATTGACCAGTTCGACAGTTTAAGAAACGGTTTCAGCAGAATATCCAAGACCAGCCAGCTGGAAGGCGAGGCGAACATTGTTACTAAATGTCTCGACTCGATGGCCATATACCTTAGAACCTATCAGGCTGCATTGAATGCCGGGCAGATCGCGGAAATCCGGAGTAATCTGGACGATTTCCAGGCCGTTCTCGACCGTCTGCAGAAAGACAAGCCTTACGGACATCAGAACAGGATTGATCCGTCTGATTTTCTAAAAAAGCTCTCGGCGGAAGGGATGAAACCGGTTTCCCCGCCGGAGTCAGACAAATAAATTCGGAGCGTATTGAACTATGGATATCAGTCGTCTTAAAGAAATTGTAACCCTGTTTAAAAATAAGAAAATCGCAGTGGCCGGGGATTTGATGCTGGATGTTTACATCTGGGGCAAAGCGAACAGAATCTCCCCTGAAGCGCCGGTGCCGATTGTTGGAGTTAGCAAAAAGACCAGTTGTCTCGGCGGCGCCGCGAATGTGATGCGCAATGCGGTCACGCTGGGCGGACAGGTCAAGGCTTTCGGCATTATCGGCAGCGACCATGACGGCGCGGAAGTCACCGGTATGCTGAACGGATACGGCATTGAATCGAAGTCCGTCTATACCGATCCCGCCCGTAGAACAACCCAGAAACAGCGGGTGATCGCCGGTTCGCAGCAGCTGCTGCGGATTGATTATGAAGACACCGACCCGGTGGATGAAAAATTCCGGGAGAAAATAGTAGCTGATCTGCTGGAGCTGATTGAAACTTCGGCGGTGGACGCCATCATTTTTGAAGATTACGGCAAGGGCCTGCTGGATGAAGACATGCTGTCCGCCGCTGTTCAAGCCGCGTCAAAAAAAGGCATCATCACCTCGCTTGATCCCAAACCCGGTCATTTGCTGAATGTCAAAGGGCTGACCGTGATCAAGCCGAACCGCTCCGAAGCCTTTGCCATGGCCGGAAAATTCGCGAAAGACGGCGGCTGTCCGGTCGAGCAGGATAAAGAGCTAAAGGAAGTCGCTGAAATCCTCATGGATGAATGGGAGCCGGAATATCTGCTGATCTCGCTGGCCGCTCAGGGCATGGCGCTTTTCCGCAAAAATTCCCCGATGATAGTGATTCCGACGCGGGCGCGTGAAGTTTTCGACGTTTCCGGCGCCGGCGATACCGTAATTTCGGCGTTCACGCTGGCGCTGGCCGCCGGAGCATCCGGCCGTGAAGCTGCGGAAATCGCCAATCATGCCGCTGGTATCGTGGTGGGTAAAGTTGGAACTGTAACCGTTTCCGCGGATGAATTGATTGAAAGTTTTGAAGATGGAGAACAAAATTGAAAATTAAAACAGCAGCCGTGATTCCGGCAAGATATGGCAGTACCCGCTTTCCAGGTAAAGTGCTGGCCGAACTCTGCGGCAAACCGATGATTCAATGGGTATA
>CAIMFA010000595.1 GCA_903840185.1 uncultured Lentisphaeria bacterium
CAATCGTTTCAGGAAAGTCCTGGTGAGATTTGAGAAAAAGTCCGCCAATTATGAGGCGCTGCTTCATTTGACAGCATCCATGATAATATATAGAAAACTAGGAGTTATTTACGGATAAGCTCTTATTCAGAGTTACTGGGCGACGATAATGGCCCCGTTGTTGCTGAAACTCTGGCCGGGCTGGCAGTGGGTTATTGCCCATAAGGCTCGCTTTCCGCTGAATGGTCAGGAAATATATTTTTATGCCATGCTGACAGCGTCTTTGAGTTACGTTCTGGTATCACTGCTCGGACCCAAACGTGTGTTTAACATGGACAAGATGCTGCATCGCGGCAAATACGCGGTCAAGGATGACGTGGTCGAAGCCAAAGACGCACTTAAAGTCAAACGCAAAACTTTAGGTGAATTCATTGGTGTATCCAAAGAGTTTTCCCTGTTTGAACGTTTTCTGTTCTGGACGACGTTCTGGTGGACTATGGGCTGGTGGGGATTTTTCGCTATCATAACCGTAATTAACCTGTTTTATAGATTTTCTGACGAAGGATGGGCATTGGTCTGGTGGGTCAAGCTTTGGTGGGTCAGCCTGATTCTCGGCATCGTCTGTACCGTGTGGATTTTCTGCGGCGGAGTACGCGACGCCTTCCGGCTGTTCCGTGATCTAAAAACAGAAAAGGTTGATAATACTGATGACGGGACTGTTAGAAACAAAGAAGCCGATCATTGCAAAGCAGAAATAAAATAATGAGTTTTTCATTAATGGATGAAAAAATAATACAGATTGTATAGCAGAGAGCTTAAATTCTTTGAAGAAAGGTAAAAAATGAAATCGTTGGTGAAAAATCCTGATGCGATCAGGCTGGGAATCATCGGAATGACCGAAGGCAACGGGCATCCGTATTCATGGAGCGCGATTTTCAACGGTTATGACCGGGAAGCAATGACGCAGGAATGCCCGTTTGCCGGAATTCCGGCGTACCTGAATAAAGAACCAGCGGACAAGTTGCGGATAACCGGGGCGAATGTCACTCACATTTATTGCGACCGACGCCAGGACGCGGAACATGTGGCAAAATGCGCTCTAATTCCCCGTATCGTTGATAACCCGGAAGCCATGATCGGCAAAGTAGACGCAGTGATCATAGCCACGGACATCTGCGGAGAACATGTTGAACGCGCCCGCCCGTATATTGAAGCAGGACTGCCGGTATTCATTGACAAGCCGCTATGCGATAACCGTCAAGACCTCGAACAGTTCCGTAAATGGATGCATGAAAAGCGTCCGGTCATGTCGTCAAGTTGCATGCGCTATGTTAAAGAGTTTAAACCGTATCATTTGCGTACTGAAGAGCTGGGCGAACTGCGCTTCATTTCCATGCCGATGGCGAAGAAATGGGAAACATACGGTATTCATGCGCTGGAGGCGATATATCCGATTGCCGGGCCGGGTTTTGAAACCATTCAAAATATCGGTACCGCTGAACGCAATATCGTCCACATGACCCATCGTCGCGGAATTGATATTGTCATTGCCTGTATCAAGGATGTCCAGTACGGCGGGGCGTTGCGCCTGTCCGGCACTTCCGGGAATTTGACAATGAGCTCGAATGATACATTTTTCGCCTTCAAAGCGCAGCTTCAGGCGTTCGTGGAATTCCTGCGTTCAGGGGAATATCCGTTCCCGTTCAGCGAGACCGACGAACTCATGAGGCTGGTCATCGGCGGCATCGAAAGCAGAAACAACCATCACCGGATTATCGATTTAAAGGAGTTTGATAAATGAATAAAGAATTCAAAATGCGTTCCAGCAAAGTTTTAAATAAATTGAGAACCGGCGGAGTCGCGCTCTGCACCAAAATGAATCTGTCCGATCCCAGAGCCATTGAAATCGCGGCGATGAGCGGATTCGATTGCGTGTGGACCTGCCAGGAGCATGTCGGCAATGATTACCGCGCTATTCAGGAACAGATTCTGGCGGCCAAGGCGTATGACTGCGATCTGGTGTGCCGGGTTCCCAAAGGCAGTTACAGCGATTATATCCGTCCGCTGGAACTGGACGCCACCGGCATTATGATCCCGCATGTGATGAGTTTGCAGGAGGCGGAAGATATCGTTAAAACCACCCGTTTCCACCCCGTCGGACGGCGCCCGCTGGACGGCGGCAATGCCGACGGCAAATATTGTCAGGTGCCGTTGAAAGAATATCTTGAACAGGCTAACCGGGAGCGGTTTGTGATCTTGCAGATTGAAGACCCGGAGCCGCTGGACGAACTGGAAGCCATTGCCGCGCTGGACGGTTACGACATGCTGTTTTTCGGACCGGGCGATTTCACCCATTCCATCGGCGATCCCGGCAACTTCGCCAACCCCCTGGTTGCGGAAACCAGAAAGCGGATTGCGGAGACCGCCAATAAACATGGCAAGATAGCAGGAACGGTGGGCAGTCTGGCCAACTACAAGGAACTGGTAGATACGGGATACCGTTTTATCAACATCGGCGCTGACGTCTGCGCCTTGACCGCGGCATACGCCGAAATCGTCAATACCGTTGCCGGAATAAATGTTCAGGCAACTAAAAGCATTTACGGAAAATAGGAGTAAACAGACATGGATGTACTGGCAAGTTTTTCATTGAAGGGCAAAGTCGCGCTGCTGACCGGCGGGGCTGGTAAATATGGCCGGCAGATTGTGGCGGCGCTGGCGGAGGCCGGGGCAGAGACTTATATCGCATCACGCAATCTCGAAGCGCTGGAAAAAGTCGCGGCGGAAGAACGCGCCAGAGGATACGATGTTACGGCGCTGCAACTCGACCTCGAAGATGAAAAATCAATTTTCGCGCTGCATGAAGAGCTTATGCGGCGCTGCGGAAGAATTGATGTGCTGGTCAATAACGCGGTCATCCGTTCCGCCATGAA
>CAIMFA010000596.1 GCA_903840185.1 uncultured Lentisphaeria bacterium
CTCCGGGGTACTTTTTCTGCGCCGCGGCGTCGCACTGCAATCAACCTTTATCGGCGGCGAGCAGGAGAACACCAGACGTCCAGGCACGCACAACGTCCCGGCAATCGCCGGTCTGGGCAAAGCCTGCGAGCTTGCCGCGGCCGAACTCGATGAATATGGTAAACATTGCGCCAGGCTGCGCGACCGCCTGCAAAGCGGCATCTTGAAAATACCTGACGTCATCATCAACGGCTGTCTGGAGCGGCGCATCCCCAACACGCTTAATGCATCTTTTCCCGGTCATTACGGCAGCAGCCTGGCAGTAAAGCTGGATCTGGCCGGCATCGCGGTTTCCACCGGCTCCGCCTGCAGCGCCGGACGGAATGAAGAATCGCGGGTTTTAAAGAATATGGGACTGAGCAGCCGCGAGCTGCTGGGCGCTCTGCGTTTTTCCGTCGGCCGGCATACCACAGAAAAAGAAATAGATTATACTGTTCAAAAGCTTGCAGAAATAGTATCCGCGGAAAATAGTATAGGGAAGAAATTAAATATCGTAAACTTGGACAAGCTTTAACCGGAGTTGAAATATGAGCGCTGAATATCAGAAAGAGATGATCGAGAGGATCAACCTTCTGCGCAAAGAAAGAAATGCCGTTATCCTGGCGCATAATTATGTGCTTGGCGAAGTTCAGGACATCGCCGATTTCGTGGGCGATTCGCTGGAATTGAGTATCAAAGCCAAAAACACCGGCTGCGATGTCATCGTGTTCTGCGGAGTGAAGTTTATGGCGGAAACCGCCAAGATACTCTCGCCCGGCAAAACCGTGCTGCATCCGGTGCCGGCTTCCGGCTGTCCGATGGCGGATATGGCGGACGCTGACAAATTGAGAAAACTCAAAGCGCTGCATCCCGGCGCCGTTACAGTATGCTACGTCAACAGCACCGCCGAGGTAAAAACCGAAGTGGACATCTGCTGCACATCCGCCAACGCCGCCAAAATCGTGGCGGCGATACCGGCGGACAAGGAAGTGATTTTCCTGCCGGATAAAAACCTCGGCGCGAACGTTTCAATCGCCTTGAACAGGCCGATGATCCTGTGGCCCGGCTTCTGTCCCACCCACATGCGGATTACGGCGGAAATGATCTTACGCAAAAAGAATGAATTCCCGGATGCTTTCGTTATCGTCCATCCGGAATGCACTCCGGACGTAGTCGCGCTGGCCGATAAATACCTGAGCACCGGCGGCATGCTGCGTTTCGCCCGCGAAACTGAACATAAAAAGATTATCGTCGGCACCGAGCAGGGCATCATTCACCGTCTGCAGCGCGAAAACCCGGACAAAATGTTCATCCCGGTATCGGAACAGGCGGTATGCCCGAACATGAAGATGATTGAACTCAACGACGTGCTGAACTCGCTGGAGAAGATGCAGTACGAAATCATTCTCGATCCCGATACTATTGCCAAAGCAGCCGCCCCGATCATTAAAATGATCGAGGCCGGATCGTGACTGGAGTCGTAATTTATGAAATCTAAAGGACGTCTGGTTGCCGCGATCAGCGGCGGGGTTGATTCTTCTGTGGCAGCGGCCATCTGCCTGGAAGAAGGCTATGAAGTAATCGGCGTAACCCTTAAACTGAAAGACTGCGACGATTCCAGGGAACGGCGGAAAGCCTGCTGCGGGGCGGATGACTTCATCCACGCC
>CAIMFA010000597.1 GCA_903840185.1 uncultured Lentisphaeria bacterium
CCCGCACAATTTGAGAGCCGCAGGCTCGAATCATATCAATCCTTTCAGATTGAATTTAGGAGCCGTAAAGAAATAACCTTTACATCTACGCGCTTCTCCCGAATGCCTTTGTGTTTGCCGGTTCGTTACATACCTTCAGGTATGCGCCTTACCGGCAATTCCCAAAATCTCTTCGGGATATTTCGCGAGACTTGTCAAGTTTATTTCTTGACAGCTCCTTTGTTTTTTCTGATTATAATTTTAGCTTTCATAAATTCAAATCTGCCATGTCTTCGTTTTTTTTAATGTTCCAGACGACCGGGAAATCCACAAAGCGATGAATAAATTTATCACTGGGCGCCAGAATCAACTCCCGCAAACCCTCATAAGCGGCTAATAATAAATTATGATAATCCCCTTCAGAAAAAGTCAGTATCTGTTCAGGCGGCGGCTTACCTGTTTTCAGCGGACCGGTAATGATGCATTGTTCCGGCAGTTTATATTGCCCATGGCAGGCCATTTCAACAATTTCATCCGTAATGCCGGACCACATAATTAATAATTGCGGATATTGTTCAGTTTCATGCAGCGCTTTGAGATATTTAAAAAAACATGCGGACGGGGTCTCCCGATAATCCAACTCCAGTTCATCAATTTTCAGCAAAAGCAAATTCAGCCCGTTTTTAATATTTTTCCATTGCTCTCTGACCAAATGACCATAACCTTCCAGGCGCCCCTGAAAAATAAACTCTGTTTCAGGCACCCTTTTTGCGCAAATTCCTCTGATATTCGCCTGATTGCGCCTGCCCAGTCATGTTCAACAAAGTTCAAATGAGAGTAGACTGGCAGACGGTTGCAGGAGATAAAAGGGATTTTTTTACTCTCAAGATATTCGGCAATCTCCATGGTCAGCGAACTGTAAGTAAATATTAATCCGGTAAAGTTGTCACTGAGCAGACTGCAAATATTTTTATATGTGTTTAAACTTGAAATACTCAGCAAAACCGACTCGAATCCATCGTTATTAATCTGCTGCTGCAACCGGGACATAATCGGGGTGTTAGTCAGTACAGCTGAATCTCCGACAGCAACAATCCCGATCATTCCGTGCGCCTGATGCCGGTGGCTGATGCGGACTCCGCGGCGGCCGGCGGCAATGAGCATCCCTTTATCTATCAGAGGACGCAGCGCATTCGTGACAGTCTGCCGCGACACTGCAAATTCAGCCGCCAGTTTGCGGGTCGTGGGTATTTTGTCCCGGTATGCGCCCTGCCGGATTTTGGTTTCCAGCGTAACTGTAAGACTTGGATATTTTGCCGCGCTCATCTCTTTTTTGTCCTATGTGCTTTGCGTTCGTTCTAATTAGATTATATAGTATAAGCGGTGTAATTTCAACATATTATAAGACAATGGCAGAAATTTATCATCACGCACCTAGGACAAAATTTATGCTTTTATCCGCGAACAATAACAGTTGCCGTCAGCCGGTTTAGGCAAAAGTTTTTCCCGTCCGGCTTGAATCGGATGCAAAAAGAGGTTATTATACTCTGCGCGGCTGAAAATTTAAGCATAGACGAGCAGGATTGTGGATTGGATTTTTTTGATCTGACTGACATGCGATATGAATATCGCATGAAGGAGGAACGGAGAAATACAACCGCAAGGCGCTCACCACAAAGCGGTTGCGATCTTTCGAGTTTGGATTCGCACTCTTCGACGCCTTCGATACCCCGGTATCGGCAGCCTCTCAGAATACGAACCAATTCTCAAAATCTTCGCAATCTATAGTTAAATTTTCAGCCGTGCAGAGTATATTTTCAGGTTGACATTTATTATTGTGACAGCAATGTATGCATTGAACGTCTTGAGGGGGATATGAGTTATGAGTGAAATTGTACCAAACGCCAATATGAAGATATTACGACTGCCCACAGTCAAGCGTTTGCCGACATATTTGCATATTCTCAAGCGGCTGGAACAGGAAGGCCTTGAATACGTTTCCACCACCGCGCTGATCAATGAACTGGATTTCAAGCCGATTCTTGTGCGCAAAGACCTGGTGCTCATGGGCATTCCCGGCAAACCGCGCATGGGTTATGCCCTCAAGGATATGATCGCGGCCATCGAAAACTATCTTGGCTGGAACAAGACCGACGAAGCATTTCTGGTCGGCGTGGGTTCGCTCGGACACGCGTTGCTCGGCCATAAACCTTTTGAAGAAAACGGTCTTAAAATAATCGCCGGCTTCGATATTGACCCCAGGAAAGTCGGCACCGAAATCCACGGGAAAAAGATATTTCATCTTTCCAAGCTGTCCGAGATGGTTAAACGCATGGGCGTCCGTGTCGGCATCATTACCGTACCCTGGCAGGAGGCGCAGCATGTGGCCGACGTCCTGGTCGAGGCCGGCATCTGGGGCATCTGGAATTTCTCCATGGTCAAACTGAAAACCCCGCCGGACGTGGTCTGCCACAACGAAAGCCTTTCCAGCGGACTTGCCGTTTTTTCCGTAAAAATGAACAAAATGCGCGACTCGCACTGAGAATAATCCAGTGCGTCTGTACCGGTTGATACTCTCGCCGTCTTGCCTCTTGATTTTTTTGTGCTACAGTATGTAAAATGCAGGGTTGACGCGAAAAGCCCGCCTGCAAAACTTTACAGGGTTTGTTCAACAGTATGAAGAATAGTGATTTAGCAGATAAGATCAGGCGTTTGCTGCAAAGGGAGACGCGCTATAAAGCGGATGCTTACGAATTTGTCAATGCCGCGGTTAATTATGCCGCGACCCTGGAGAATTCAAATGAAAAGAAGCATATTGCCGCGCTGGAACTGCTGGAGGGAATCCGGGATTTCGCATTCCGTCAGTACGGCCCGTTTGCCGGGGAGGTGCTTAAAAGCTGGGGCGTGAATACGGCTTCCGACATCGGGAATATTGTGTTCATGCTGATCGACGAGAAAGTGCTTTTTGCCAGCGAAAACGATTCCATCGAAGATTTCAATGTGGATTTTGATCTTTTCACGGCTCCATGCGATACGAGCTGCAGAACAAACGTCAACGTAAAGGTGCCAAAAATTGTCTGATTTCAGCTCCCGCCAATTACTGAAAAGGGATTATTTCGCCGACGTCAGAAGCTTTGCTTTCGATAATGGCCTGCATGTTTATGTCAACGAAAAGCATGACACTCCGGCCGTAACCATTCAGGCCTGGATCAAGACCGGCAGCATTCATGAGGACGATTATCTTGGCTGCGGCCTTTCGCATTTTCTGGAGCACATGCTGTTTCAGGGCTGCAAAGGTTATCCGGCGCAGTCCGCCGCCGATCTGATCAACACTCTGGGCGGTGAAGTCAACGCCTACACTTCATACGGCAGCACCGTCTATCATCTGGATCTGCCGTCGCGGCATTGCCTGAAAGGCGTTGATGTATTGACTGCCATGATCAGCACGCCGGAATTTCCGCCGGACAAATTCAAACTTGAATCCAAAGTTATTCTCCGCGAGCGCGATATGGGGCTGGACCGGCCTGACCGGGTGCTGGGCGAAAAACTCTGGAAAGATGTTTTTCTGGTTCATCCGGTAAGACACCCGATTATCGGGTACCGCGACCGGATCAGGGCCGTCACCCGGGAAATGATGGCGGATTATTATGAACTGCGCTATTCGCCGGAACGCTGTTTCTTTATGATCTCCGGCGACGTCGATGCCGGAATGATTGCGAAAGTTCTGGAAAAGAAGCTGGGGAAATGGCGGCGCGGGAATATCACGGAGCCGTTTCTGCCGGTTGAGCCGGAGCAGAATTGTTTCCGCAGATGTGACTATACATTCAAAGATCCGCTGGCGAGAATTGCCGCCGGGTACAAGCTGCCTGACGCCTCAAATCCGGAAATCCCGGCTTTGGACATTCTCTGCGGACTTATGGGGCAGAGCCGGAGTTCCCGGCTGATTCAGCGGCTCAAGACCGAAAAGGAACTTGCCATCGGCATCAGTTCGTTTAATTATACGCCGTCTTTCTGCGGCATGCTGGGGATTTCCGCCGTCTGCACGCCGGATAAAGCTGCCGTGCTGGAAGCTGAGCTGCATGCTGAACTGGGACGGATTATTGGCGGCGAGATTTCTGAAGAGGAAGTGCAGCGCGAACAGATTCAGCAGGCCACGGAGTATATCCGCTGCCTCCAGACTAACGGCGGCATGGCGTCGGTTATCGGCAATACTGTATTGACATTCGGTTACCCGGAAGCCGCCAACCGTTATTTCGATATTCTGTCCGGCGTAACGCTCGATCAGGTGAAAGAAGTCGCGCGGCGCTGGCTGCCGGTTGAACGCCAGACCCTTGTAAGGCTGATGCCGGATGATAATACCGCCGCCATTGGAAAGAAAAAAATAAAATCCAGTGGCGCGGCCAAGCCGGAAATGAAAACCATCAGTCACGGACTGCGTCTGGTTGAATACCACGATTCCAGTCTTCCGCTGATTGACGTCTGCGCGGTGCTGCCGGGCGGAACTTTCATGGAAAGTAAGGACAATGCCGGCATTTCCAAACTGCTGAGTAACATGCTGAATACCGGCACGGCGCGCTGGACTGAGGAAGAGCTGTCCAGAATAATAGATGAAAATGCGATTGATTTCAGCGTTTCGGCCGGAGCGAATTCGATGCTTTTCCGCTTTAACTGCCGGAGCGACAGATTTGAGCAGGCAATGGAAATACTGCAATCCGTCATGGCGGAACCGCGTTTCTGCGGCAAAGAACTCGCACGGGAGAAAAGCAATATCGTCGAGTCGCTGAAAAGCCGGATGATGTCGCCGCGCAATGCGGCGGAAGACCGTGCGCTGGAACTGCTTTTCGGGAAACATCCTTACGGGCTGCCCCGTTCCGGCACGATTGACGGCATTAATTCAATAACCGCTGCTCAGTTGAAATCATTTTACCATCGCTGCCTGATTCCCGGAAAAATTGTTTTCGGCATCGCCGGCGACTATGACCGCACTGCCGCCGGAAAGGCATTTAAAAGACTTGCCGCCGCGATTTCCTGGAAGCAAGACGGCTTGGAGCCGGAAGTCGAGCCTCCGGTATTTCCGGATCACGACCTGTCGGACAAAATCGAACTTCCGCGGGAGCAGACCGCTGTTATTTATGTGCTTCCGGGATGCGATAATATTTCCGGAGACCGTTTTGCGTTCGATATTCTGCAATTTGCGTTGAACGGGCTTTCCTCCAATCTGTTCAAGAAGGTCAGGGAGGAAGCGGCGCTGGCCTACAGCACCGGCGTGAGTTTTTCCCGCGGCATCCACCGGGGCGTGATCGCTTTCCATGCGGGAACCGAAACTGCCTCCGCCGCCAGAGCGGCGGAGATGCTCCGCGCCGAACGGATCAGGCTGGCGGAGAAAGGAATCACGGAGGAGGAATTCAACGCGGCCAGGGAATCAGCCATTTTTGACTGTGCCCAGAATATGGAGAAAATGGAATATCTGATTATGAACAGCGTGCTGGCGGAATATTACGGTAATGGTTTCGAACTGCCCTGGCGGCAGGTGAAAATTTATAATTCGCTGCGGCTGGCCGAAGTCAACCGCATCACCGCCAAATATCTTGCCAATGCGGCCGCGGTCACGGTAATCGCCGGGAAATAAGGAACTGTCTCAAAGTAACCTATGTTTTTACACCGTTCTCTTGAATGCTTTTCGTGCCGCTTGCTCGTTACATAGAGCCTGTCCATAAAAATCTAAGTATTTAATAATGAGAGAGATGCATTGTTTTTGTAATGGTGTATATTAATCAAAAACGACCAAATCCTTGAAAAAACC
>CAIMFA010000598.1 GCA_903840185.1 uncultured Lentisphaeria bacterium
ATGTACGGCTCCACAATTGGTCGGTTGGGTATTTTGGGGATTGAAGCAACTACGAACCAAGCGTGTTGTGTAATGTTTGGAGGAAAAATATTTGTCGTACCATTTGTGTTTTATTGGATGCAAGCATTCAAAGAATCAATAATATTGCTGGCATCTGGAGGGGGACAGCCTAACATCAGCCAGGATAAAATCAAGTCAATTAAAATCTCTTGTCCACAAATCCATGAGAAGCAGGCCATTGCCGCTTTTCTGGATCGGCAGACAGGAACGATTGATGCGCTGATTGCCCGGAAACAGCAACTGCTGGAATTGCTCAAAGAACAACGCACGGCCATGATTTCCCGCGCCGTCACCAAAGGTCTGAATCCCAAGGTCAAAATGAAACCTTCCGGCGTGGAATGGCTCGGCGATGTGCCGGAGCATTGGGAGGTTGATCGGCTTAGAAGGTTGTCAGTCAGAGTTACTGATGGGGCTCACATTTCTCCTGATTTGAGTAGCCAAGAATATCCATTTGTTTCAACAGTGGATATTAGCGATGGCAATATTGATTTTAATAATTGTATCAAAACTTCAGAGGAATGTTACGAATACTTAAAACAGAATGGTTGTAAACCTGTAGAAGAAGATGTTCTTTTCAGTAAAGATGGCACTGTAGGCCGTACATCTGTTATTAATTTCTCAAAAGATTTTGTAGTAGCAAGTTCCTTGATTATAATCTCCCCAAGAAAACAAAAAATAAACTCGAAATACTTAAATTATTGGCTAAATAATTCTTTGTTGCAACAATATGTTAATCTTCAAATTTCAGGGGCCGCAATTAAGAGAGTATCTGTAGAAAAAATTGGGCGTCTTCCTATTGCGTCCTTCTCGCTCTCCGAACAGCAGGCCATTGTCGAATATCTCGACCGCGAAACCGGGAAGATTGACGCGCTGGCGTCCAAAGTGGAAACGGCGATAGAGAAGCTGAAAGAATACCGGACGGCGCTGATTTCGGCGGCGGTAACGGGAAAAATAGACGTGCGGGAGGCGGTATGAACCACGAAACACACGCAAAGGTTTTATTTTGCGGAGAATGGAATACATTATGAACCACGAAACACACGAAATACACGGGAAAAAAAAATCAAGGGGACAACCGCAACAGTCGCGGGTGTACGGGGTATTGCCAGTTTCACGGTTTATCCGTTCCCTTTCGTGTATTTCGTGTGTTTCGTGGTTGAAAAAGTTTTAATTCGAGGTTAATGGTCGGCATGAATAAATCAAATCATGATAAAGGCGAAGTAATCATCTATACCAATGCGGACGGCGCGATTAAAATTGACGTGCGCCTGGAAGATGAAACGGTCTGGCTGACGCAGGATCATCTGTCCGCGCTTTTCGGCAAGGCAAAATCGACGATTAATGAGCATATTAAAAATATTTTTGAGGAAGGTGAGTTGGCAGAGTCTGAAGTGATGAAGAAATTCGGAATTTCCGAATTTCAGCAAAAAGCGCCCAACTATTACAATCTCGATGTCATTATTTCCGTCGGCTACCGGGTGAAGTCGCAGCAGGGCACCCAGTTTAGAATATGGGCAACCAAACGGCTCAAAGAATACATCATCAAAGGCTTTGCCCTGAATGATGAACGTTTTAAGAGCGGCAGTTCGATGAATTATTTCAATGAGCTGCAGGAACGGTTGCGCGAGATCCGTATTTCGGAGCGGTTCTTTTACCAGAAGATCAAAGATATTTACACCACGAGCATTGACTATAACCCGAAGGACGAGAAAACCATCGAATTTTTCAAGGTCGTCCAGAACAAGCTGTTGTGGGCGATAAGTCGGCAGACGGCGGCGGAACTGGTTTACCGGCGGGCGGACGCGTCGCTGCCGCTGCTGGGAATGCAGTCTTACGACAAAAAGAATAATGCCGCCATCCGCAAAAACGAGGTCGGCATCGCCAAGAATTATCTGGACGAAGCCGAGATCAAACTGCTGGGGCTGATTGTTGAACAGTATCTGGCTTTTGCGGAAACGATGGCTCTCCAGCATATCCCGATGTACATGAAAGACTGGATTCAGCGGCTGGACGCCATTATTCAGCTCAACGGTCGGGAGCTTTTAACCCATGCCGGTAATATCAGCCATGAAATGGCACAGGAAAAAGCCGCGCTGGAATATGACAAATACCGGCAGGAGCAAAACAAACTGGAACATGAGCAGAGCCTGAAAGAACTGGAAGACGATATTAACGGATTGAAGAAACTGAAGTCCGGCGCGGGAAAAAAAACATGAGATTCACCGAAGAAAAACTGGAGTTTTAGCATGAAAGCGACAACTGAAAAAGCCTTTGAAGCATATATCCAGGAAACGATGTCCGGGCGCGGCTGGATGCCCGGCTCCGCTCAGGCATGGGACAAACAGAAAGCCATTTTTCCGGAATATATCATTGCTTTTATCCAGGCCACGCAGGGGGAACTCTGGGCGCAGATGGAAAAACTGCACGGCTCCGAACTCGCCGCGAAACTGCTTGAGACGCTGGTCAAGGAACGCGACACCAAGAGTACGCTGCATATCATCCGGCACGGCTTCAAGTTCTACGGAAAAACTTTCCGGCTGGCCTATTTCAAACCGTCGCACGGACTGGTCAAGGAAACGCTGGAACAATTTGCTAAAAATCAACTGCATGTGACGCGCCAGATTCCATGCCATCCGCAGGACAACAGCACGGTGGATATGGTGCTGTCGCTGAACGGTATTCCGCTTGCCACGCTGGAGATCAAGAATCCGGCGACCGGACAGACCTGGCGCAAGGCGGTGGCGCAGTACCAGACGGACCGCAATCCGCAGGCCCCGTTATTTCAATTCAAGAATGGCGCGGTCGTGCATTTCGCCGTTGACCCGGATGAAGTCCACATGGCGACGCGTTTAAATAAGGATAAGACTTTCTTTCTGCCGTTCAACCGGGGCAGCAATCCGGGTGAAATCCGGTGCGGCGCGGGCAATCCGCCGCATCCGTCCGGCCACCGCACCGGCTATTTCTGGGAAGACGTGCTGGAGCGGGAAAGCTTTCTGGACATTGCCGGCAGCTTTATTTTCCTGGAAACCGCCGAGACCACCGTTGACGACGGCGTGAACGGGCGGCGGAAGATCACGAAGGAAACGCTGGTGTTTCCGCGCTATCATCAGCTTGACAGCGTCCGTAAACTGATTCAGGCGGCCAAAGTTGAACAGGCCGGCAATAATTATCTGATCCAGCATTCAGCGGGCAGCGGCAAAACCAACAGCATTTCCTGGCTGTCGCACCGGCTGTCCAGCCTGCATACAGCGGAGGATAAAAAAGTTTTTGACTGCGTGATCGTGATCACCGACCGCCGGGTACTGGACAAACAGTTGCAGGACGCGATTTACCAGATCGAACACGCGCAGGGCGTGGTGAAGGCGATTGATGAAAATTCCCGGCAGCTGGCGGAAGCGCTCGTTGACGGCACCAAAATCGTCATTTCCACCCTGCAGAAATTTCCCTTCATTTTAAAAGGCCTGCTCCACATTGCCGGAGCGGACAACAGCGACAATCCCGACGAGGAAGCAATCATCAAAGCCAAGGTATGGGAGGAATCCATCGCCGCCCGCAGATACGCGGTTATTGTGGATGAAGCCCATTCCAGCCAGACCGGCGAGACCGCCCGCGAACTGAAACGCATTCTGGGCGCCGGGATGGAACTGGGCGCGGAGGAAAGCGAACTGGACTGGGAGGACGGCTTGAATCAGGTGATGGAATCGCGCGGGAAGCAGAAGAATCTCAGTTTCTTCGCCTTTACCGCCACGCCGAAAGGCAAAACCATTCATCTGTTCGGCAGACCCGGAGCAAGCGGCAAGCCGGAAGCTTTTCATACCTATTCGATGAAGCAGGCCATTGAGGAACGTTTTATACTTGACGTGCTGAAGCATTACACCACTTACAAGACCTATTTCAATCTGGTCAAGTCAGTTGAAGAAGACCCGGCCATGCCCAAAAAGAAAGCGGCGAAGAAGCTGGGAAAATTCATGGCGCTGCATCCGCATAACATTGAACAGAAAACCGAAATCATGATCGAGCACTTCCGTCAGCATGTGAAAAATAAACTGGAAAGCAGAGCCAAGGCGATGGTGGTGACCGGATCGCGGCTCCATGCAGTCCGCTATATGCTGTCATTCAGGAAATATATTGAAGAGAACCATTATACCGACATCCGCCCGCTGGTGGCATTCAGCGGAACTGTGAAAGACCCGGACACCGACATCGAATACACCGAACCGTCCATGAATATTGACGTGGTAACCGGCAAATCCATTTCCGAAGCGCAACTGCCGGATAAATTCGCCTCCTCCGATTTTCAGGTGCTGCTGGTGGCCAATAAATATCAGACCGGCTTTGACCAGCCGCTGTTGTGCGCCATGTATGTGGACAAACGCCTCGACAATGTCCAGGCGGTGCAGACGCTTTCCCGCCTGAACCGCTGCAATCCCGGCAAGGAAGACCCGTTTGTGCTGGATTTTGTCAATAAAAGAGAAGACATTCTGGAAGCCTTTAAACCTTATTACAACGCGACCGTTCTGGAAGAGCCTTCCGATCCGGGGTTGCTGGAAGCGTTGAAACACGAGTTGAATGCCATGCAGGTTTATTTGTGGTCGGAAGTGACCGCGTATGCCCAGGTGTTCTATCTGCCGGAATATATGCAAAGGCCGTCCGATCATCCCCGGCTGGAAAAGCAGGTGCAGCCCGCCGTTGAACGCTTTAAAGCGCTTGACGAGGAAAAGCGGGAGACGTTTTATGAGAAAATCACCGCCTATGTGAATTACTATGCGTTCATAAGCCAGATTATTCCGTATTGCGACAAGGAACAGGAAATGCTGTACAGCTTCAGCCGTTATCTGATTCCGCATCTTCACCCCGGCGATGACGGCAGCAATCCGCATCCGGAAAAAGAAGTGGCGCTGCAGTATTACCGCATGGAACAGGTCAGCTCCGGAGCCATTGTGCTGGAGGAGACTGAACCATACGGCGTGAAAGGCCCGACCGCCGTCGGCACCGGCAAGTCAAAAGATGAAGACAAACCGCTGTCGGAGATCATCAAAGCGGTAAATGACCGTTTCGGCACCACTTTTACCGAAGAAGACCGCCTGTTTTTTGAACAGATCAGGGAAAAAGCCGGCAGGAATGAAAAAGTTATTCAAACCGCGCAGGCCAACAGCTTTGATAAATTTCAACTGGGTATCAAAAAGATTATCGAATCCATGATGATCCAGCGGATTTCCGAAAGCGACGCGATTGTAACCCGGTATATGGACGACGCGGAATTCCAGAAAATCATTTTCCCGCTTTTAGCCAGACAGATTTACGATGATGTGCTGTCCGTGCCTCCGGCCCCGTAAAGCCGGAGTTGAATCCGCAATACCAACCCATGACTTTCAAAAATTTACTTTTTCTGCCTGTTTGAGCTGCATTGCGCAATTATAGTTGACAAAAACACTATATATATAAATAAATAAAGTGCTAAAATTCTAGAGTTCTAAAATTCTAAAGTTTTAAGAACAGGAGTCAGGAGTTAGGAGTTAGGATTGAACACGGGAAAACTAAATAGTTCGGTTCAACGAGTTTCTAAGACTCAGAGTGGCTGTTAAAAACAAAGAAAAGGATTTCTTTGTGCCTTTGCGTCTTTGTGCGAGAAATAGTTCTAATGGTTCTGCTCAGGACTGTCCAGAATGAGTGTAAGCGGTGTCCAGAATGAGGTGGTGGACAATTGAAAATTGAAAATTGAAAATTGAAAATGAAAAATGGAAGATGGAAAACACAAAACGTTACGTTCAACGACTGTCTAAAGTCTCCGGATGACTGTTCAAATGAGAATGTGATTGGTGATTAGTGATTGGTGGAAAAAGTAAAATAATCTTTGTGTCTTTGCGCCTTTGTGCGAGAAATGGGTTTAAAGCGGTTCTGCACAGGGGTTGTCCAAAATGAGGTGGAGCAGTGTCCAGAATGGGGAAATAAAGTTCTAAAATTCTAAAGTTCTGGAGTTCTAAAGTTGTGAAAAAAAATGCAGGAGACTGTCCAGGATGTCCAAAATTGGGTGCCCGCTTCGCGGGAGTTGAAAGCAAGAAAAGGGGCCAAATTGAAAGTTAAAAGCAAGAAAAGTGAAAAGCAGTTATGCTCAACAGGTCTCTAAATCCTCGGAGTGGATGTCCAAAATGAGAATGTGAATGGTGAATGGTAACTGGTGAATAGTAAAAAAGCTTTGTGCCTTTGCGTCTTCGTGCGAAAAATGGTTTTAACGGTTCTGCACAGCAGTGTCCAAGATGTCCAAAATGGGAGGAAGTTCTGCCTGGGATTTTACTGGATTAAATAACTTTAGCACTTTAGAATTTTAGCACTTTAGAACTTGCACATAGTGTCCAAAATGTATCAGTATTCCCTGGATGCCGGGACTGCCGCGAACAATGCTTAAAACAGTATATACAATGTTTACTCTTAAATTATACAATTATTATCAATTCATATTGAATAAATGCATAATTTAATATTTTTTCGCTTTTTTATTACTTATATATTGACTTTTACAAAAAATATAGTATGATTATAATTGTTTACATTATAAATAAACATTAATAAAACAAAGGAGTTTTATAAAAAATGAAAAAGTTTTATGAAGACAACAGCCTCACAATCGGGCACACTCCGCTGATAAAACTGAGAAGAATCACGCAAGGCTTGAAAGCCGCTGTTTTTGTCAAAACCGAAGGCCGCAATCCAGGATATTCGGTAAAATGCCGGATTGGCGCCAATATGATCTGGGACGCCGAAAAGAAAGGCCGGCTTAAACCCGGCGTTGAAATCATTGAACCGACCAGCGGCAACACCGGCATAGCGCTGGCGTTCGTGGCGGCCTCAAGAGGTTATCAACTGACGCTTACCATGCCGGAGACCATGAGTATCGAGCGCCGGAAAATGCTTGCCGCATTCGGAGCCAATCTCATTCTTACTCCCGGAACAGAAGGAATGAAAGGAGCAGTCAGGCGCGCCGAGGAAATTGCGGCGTCAGACACGGGCAAATACTTTCTCCCGCAGCAGTTCCGCAATCCGGCAAATCCGGCGATCCACGAACAAACCACCGGCCCGGAAATATGGGAAGATACCGATGGCGAAGTTGACGTGTTTGTCGCCGGCATCGGTACCGGCGGAACAATCACCGGAGTTTCCCGCTATATAAAACTTCATCAGAAGAAAGCAATTATTTCAGTCGGAGTCGAACCGGCGGCGAGCCCGGTGCTCACGCAGAAACTGAAAGGGCTGGAAATTAAACCGGGTCCGCACAAAATCCAGGGTATCGGCGCGGGATTCATACCGGAGGTGCTGGATCTGTCCCTGGTAGACCGGATTGAAACGGCCGAAGATGCTGAAGCGATCGAATTCTCCAGAAGACTTGCCCGCGAGGAAGGTATCATCTGCGGAATCTCCAGCGGAGCGGCGACCGCAGTCGCGGTAAGACTGGCGAAACTGGAAGAGTTTGCCGGTAAAAATATTGTCGTTATACTGCCGGATTCCGGCGAAAGATATCTGTCCACAATACTGTTCCAGGATTTGGGCGTATAAACTTATAAGAGGTGTTTAATGAATTTTGAAACATTAGCTATTCACGCCGGTCAGACTAAAGATCCGGTTTACGGTGCGGTAATGACGCCAATCTATCAGACTTCGACCTTTGCGTTCAAAGGCGTCAATCAGCCCGGCCCGTTTGACTATTCCCGCAGCGGCAATCCGACGCGCAAAGCACTTGAAGACTGCCTGGCGGCGCTGGAAGGCGGAACTCACGGCTTCGCTTTTGCCACCGGCATGGCGGCTGAAGCCACCGTGCTTGAAATCTTTCAACCGGGAGATCATCTGATTGTTCATGACGATCTGTACGGCGGAAGTTACAGATTACTAGCCAAGATTGTCAAAGCCAGGGGTATTGATGTTGAATTTATCGACCTGAGAAAGCTCGATCTGCTGGCGGCAAAAACAAAATCCAACACCCGCGGTATCTGGATTGAGACCCCGACCAACCCGATGATGAACCTGGTTGACCTGGAGGCCATCTCAGCATTCGCCGCGCCCAAAAAGATTTTGACGATATGCGATAATACATTTTTATCCCCGTATTTTCAGCGTCCGCTGGAGTACGGCATAGACATTATCATGCACTCCACCACCAAATACATCAACGGACATTCAGATGTGGTCGGCGGAGCGCTGATAGTCAAAGATCCGCAGCTTGCGGAAAAAATCGGGTTCCTGCAGAATGCGCTTGGCACATGTTCTTCGCCGTTTGACTGTTTTCTGGTTCTGCGCGGCATCAAAACACTGGCGCCGCGGATGCGATGTCATCACGAAAACGCACTGGCGCTGGCGCACTGGCTGGAACGGCATCCTAAAATTGAAGCAGTGCTGCATCCGCTGCTGGAAAGCCATCCGCAGCATCAGCTTGCCAAAAAACAGATGAAAGGCGGCGGCGGCACTTTTTCATTCAAGGTAAAAGGAGCCGAACAGGAAGCGTTCCGCCTGCTCAGCGCGGTTAAACTATTTACGCTGGCCGAATCACTCGGAGGCGTGGAATCGCTGATTGAGCATCCATGGACAATGACGCATATTTCCATGCCCGAAGATGTCCGCGCCGCTTCCGGAATCACCAGAAACCTGATCCGGATTTCAGTCGGAATTGAGCATATTGACGATTTGATCAGCGATCTGGAGCAGGCACTGGAAAAAGTCTAACTGGAGATTATACAAGATGAGGATTAGTTTCAATGGAGGCACTGCATACCTCGATCAGGATGTTTATCTGCCGCAGCTTCTGGAGCAGAAAAAAATAAATCCGGAAAAAGTGGTTATCGAATACAACGGCGAAATCGCGCCGAAAACATCCTGGCCGGAAATAAAGCTGCAGGATGGGGACATAATTTATGTTTTATCCTTTGTAGGAGGCGGCTGATGTCTGAAAATGAGAACCGGACAAATTTATTCAAACAGGGACTGCTCAAGCACTTTTCCGCAGAACAGTTAGCTAGAATAGAAACTTTTACAATCGGCATTGCCGGAGCCGGCGGCTTAGGTTCCAACTGCGCCCAGAATCTGGTGCGCAGCGGCTTCAAACATTTCGTGATCTGCGATTTCGATGTGGTTGAACCTAGTAATCTCAACCGGCAATTCTATTTTCAGGATCAACTGGGAATACCTAAAGTGGAAGCGCTTGCGGCAAACCTCCGCCGGATCAACCCGGACGTGGAAATAGTTTCCCTGCCCGTGAAAATAACATCCGGCAACGCACGTGAGGTTTTTGCCGGGTGCGATGTTATTGTCGAAGCCTTTGACCGTGCGGAAGCCAAGCGCATGCTGGTGGAAGCATTTTACAGTTCCGGCAAGTTTCTGGTAGCCGCGTCCGGCCTGGCCGGATGGGGCAATGCCGACGCCATCATGACCTTGCAGGTCCATCACTATTTTTATATGGTGGGAGACCTGGTCTCGGAAGTCGGAGCAAACAAGCCACCTTGCGCTCCGCGGGTGAGTATTGCCGCCGCCAAACAGGCGGATCTGATC
>CAIMFA010000599.1 GCA_903840185.1 uncultured Lentisphaeria bacterium
CAATCACGTCAAATAGACGGAGAAGTTTTCTGCAAGTTCCTGACTTCTGACGTTTTAGCGTCATACACAGTTGCGGACCAGTCCATGATTTGCACATGGTTCCTTAAAAACAGAAAACATATAAATTATACTCTAAAAACAATTAAATTCAAGTAAGGAGTTGTGAAGAAACAAATGGTATTTCTATACTGAGTGTATCGGGGAGAAATTTTGAGGCGGCCGGTGAGGAGCAAAGCCGTAGCGCTTTGTAACGAACCGGCGCCGAAAGTGCCCCCGAGACACCAGTAGAAAGTACCAATTATTTTTGAATGACTCCTAATAATATCCAAAGTAATTACCCGTAAAAACTCATCTTGACAGTAAAAAAAAGCCTGATGAATAGAAAAAATCAGGAACCGGGTATATATTTCAGCATCATAATTTAATAGATAATTTTAAACATATGGAGTGTTATTATGATAAGAAGATCCGGAGAATATACATTTGACGTAAAAGAAAATATGCGCGGCGGCGATGGCAGCGTCAAAATTGAACATTACTGGCATCCGGGATCTGAGATGAAAGCCAAGAACCGGCTGTTTGCCAAATTGACTCTGCAGCCCGGCAGCAGCATCGGGTTTCATAAGCATGATGACGAAGAGGAAGTATTTGTCGTTCTGCGCGGTTCCGCCGAAACCGATGACAACGGACATCAGGTAATATTGAACGCAGGCGACACGATTCTGACCGGAGACGGCAGCGGACATTCTATCAGGTGCGTAAGTCAGGAGCCGCTGGAGGTAATGGCGGTGATTTCCTGTTATAAATAACAAGTATGATATAGTTTAAAACTTTATTCAAAAGAAAGAAGAAGAATGAGTCTGGAAAGAAATTTATTGCTGGAACTGGCGGGCAAGTACGGAACCCCGCTGTTTGTGTATGACGGCGACAAGATTGTTCAGCGCTACAACGATTTGTATAATTACATCAAGTGGCCGCAATTGAAAATTCATTACGCCATGAAGGCCAATTATAATTTTAACCTGCTGAAGATGCTGAACGAAGCCGGCGCATCGCTGGACACCGTCAGCCCGGCGGAAGTTCTGCTGGCGCTGAAAGCCGGATTCCCGAAAGAGCGAATCATTTATACTGCCAATAATATGACCGCGCCGGAAGTGGACGAAGTTGTCAAGCACGGAGTATTGATGAATATCGGGTCGCTGTCGGAACTGGAGCGGTTCGGCAGTAAATATTCCGGCAGCCGGATATGTCTGCGTTTCAATCCTGACGTGGTTGACGGCGAAGCCGCCGGCCTGATGACCGCCGGCGATCTGGCCAAATTCGGCATTCTGCTGAAAGATATTGAGAAGGCCAAAGCAATCGTCAGTAAGTACAATTTGACCGTTATCGGTCTGCATGAGCATACAGGTTCCGGCCTGCAGCATACGGAATCCGTATTCAAGAGCATGAAAAACATCATGGCGCTGGCAACTCCGGCAAACTTCCCGGATCTGGAATTTCTGGATTTCGGCGGAGGGTTCAAAGTTCCGTACAAGCTGGATGAAAAAAGAGTTGACTATGTGGCAATGGGAGCAGAAATTACCAGACTGTTCGCAGGATTCTGCAAGAGTTACGGCAAGGATTTGAAAATGTACTTTGAACCGGGTAAATTCATCGTTGCCGAAGCCGGATACCTGCTGGTTGAGGTCAACACGCTGAAAGACAACAATTCGCGACTGATCGCCGGCTGCAATTCCGGCTTTCCGCAGTTGATCCGCCCGGTGTTCTACGGGGCATATCACGAAGTATTGAACTTGAGCAATCCGGGTGGAACGCCGAAAGTTTATGATGTCTGCGGTAATATCTGCGAGACCGGCGACCGTTTCGCCGAACAGCGCGAACTGCCGGAAATCAGCGAAGGCGATATTCTGGCGATCAAGAACGCCGGAGCCTATTGCTATGCGATGGGCGGGGTTTATAATCTGCGTCCGATGCCGGCCGAGGTTCTGGTTTACAAAGGCCGGGCTGAACTGGCGCGCCGCAAATTAAGCAATGCGGAACTGGTGAACAGTATAATTGGAGAATGTGAATGAGAGTACAATTTACCAAAATGCATGGTTTAGGCAATGATTATATTTATTTTGACTGCATTGCCAATCCGGATTTAATTCCGAATCCGGAAGCCGTGGCTTCGGGGCTGTCCGACCGCCATTTTGGCATCGGCGGCGACGGCATTGTCCTAATTTTGAAGCATGACAAGGCGGACTTCCAGATGCGGATGTTCAATTCTGATGGTTCCGAGTCGGAAATGTGCGGCAACGCCATCCGCTGCGTAACAAAATATCTCTGCGATCACGGATATGTCGGCAGCAGAAATGTTATCAGTATCCAGACCGGGGCAGGCATTCTGGAAATCACCATCCGTCGCGATGAGAATGGAGAATTCTCATCCGCCAGAGTCAATATGGGCGAACCCAGACTAAAGGGGTTGTTCATACCGGTAAACATTGATAAGGACACCGTTGTCGGCGAAAAGCTGATACTGCCATCCGGCAGGGAGTACACCATGACCTGCGTGTCTATGGGCAATCCGCACGCGGTATTTTTTGTTGACGAAATCACCGACGCGCATGTGCTGGCAGACGGACCCAAAATCGAAGTCCATGAAATGTTCCCGAGAAAAATAAATGTTGAATTCGTCAAAGTAATTTCCCCGACTGAAGTGCAGATGCGGGTATGGGAACGCGGAGCGGGCGAAACCCTGGCTTGCGGCACCGGCGCATCCGCCGTAGTCGTGGCCTGCGTGTTGAACAAGCTTACCGGACGCAAGGTAACGGTCCATCTGCGCGGCGGAGACCTGGAAATCGAATGGGCTGAAGATAATAATGTCTATATGACCGGCCCGGCAACAACATCATTCGAGGGCGTTGTTGAAATTTAAAGTTTATGAGGTATTTGCAAAAGTAGTCAGAATTCAGGAGTCAGTAGTCAGAATGAATCCGGATTTTAGTTCAAATTTCATTCTCAATTCTAGATTCTAGATTCATGCAAATCTTGAGTTTTGCAATTGGCTATGATTAATTTTACTGTCAGTAAATAAAACAATAAAAAAGCCGGGGAATCCCGGCTTTTTTATTATGTGTTAAAACAGATTATTTAGTGGCAGGCTTTGCTTTAGGCGCAGCAGCATCCGTTGCTGCAGTGGCCGCACTAACTTCAATATCAGCTACGATATTGGAAGCCTTGTTGCAGAAATTTTCGGAAGCATGAGTCAAAATGCTCAGCGTATCAGCAAAACTGCTCTCTCCGGTTTTGACATTGTTCACCAGATACAGCCAGTAAACCAGGAATGATCTTTCGGCATATTCATTCTTAGTCATAGTTTTTACCGGTTTTGACCTGAGGTTTTCAATATCTGTACGGAGTTTGTCTATAGCGTCGAGCATTTCGTTGTTAATTACATTCTTGAGCTCGTCATCTATTTTCAACGTGATTTGAGAAGCCAGAGCCTTGCCAAGATTTTTATCCTGAACGATATCCTTGTTCTTCATGGCTTCGTCAACACTGCTCTCAAAAATCTTCTGCAGCGTAACCATGTGTTTATTTTCGATTTGAGTCATGATGTCATTGACATAAAACTCAATCTGCGATTTGGCAAATTCAGCAGA
>CAIMFA010000600.1 GCA_903840185.1 uncultured Lentisphaeria bacterium
CGATATTCGGGTGTTCAATTTTGGCCAGAGTCCGCACTTCCCGAAAAAACCGCTCCAGGGAACTTTTATTGTTGACCAGCGCCGGAAGCAGTATTTTCAGTGCGACAATGCGCTGCATGGATTTCTGTTCGGCCAGAAACACCTCTCCCATGCCGCCGATGCCGATGGGCTTGATCAAGGTATAATCCCCGACGACTTTCAGATGCTGAAAGCTGGCTTTCTCCTTCAGCTCATCTTCCTGAGTATTTTCTGTATTTTCCATATTTTCTCCTGCTGTTCCAGGCTATGTTCAATGGGACCTATGGGACCTATGGGACCTATGGGACTTATGGGTTTAACTCCTAACTCCTAACTCCTAACTCCCTGCCTTCTATCTACTGTCTACGATCTTCCAGTTTTCCGGTTTTCCGGTTTTCCGGTTTTCCGGTTTTCCGGTTTTACTTTAATACCGTTAAGCTGTAATGCCGTAATACCGTTTTATTCTGTCTCCTGACTTCCGGTAGTTGTTTTCCGGTTTTACGGTTTCACGGTTTTACGGTTTTACGGTTTTACGGTTTTACGGTTTTACTGTAATACCGTTAAGCTGTAATGCCGTAATACCGCTTTATTCTGACTCCCTTGCCCTAATTCTTAAACGTATTGGTAAAATCTGTTTTTGCTCCTGCCCCGGTAATGCGCGGATCCTTTTTCTTCTCTTTGTCTTCACTCTTGACTCCGGTTATATCCGAAGCTATATCTCCGCGCACATTGAAATACCCGGTCATCATTTCATCAACCTCAGTCCCGATAATCACCACGCCTTCATCAACCTTGAATTTCAAACCGGCACACTGGCAGACATAACGCACAACTTCGCTCATGGGAATCTTCGACAAGTGCATCGTGATCTTCGGCAGTTTGTCCGCCGCGTCTTTAGTGATTGCCGCGACCACGCTGACGCCTTCCTTTGCCGGATCATAGCGTTTACTGCTGCGGTTGAGATATCTGATAACAGAAAAAATGTCAGCATCTTCAAATTCAACGTTAGGAAATATGATTGTTTCCATTTTTCCGTAAACGCCGGTTCCGGGAATTTCTATACGGACAGTCGCCGCTTCGTCTTCAACCACAGCGGAATCATTCGCCTTTTTGCTCTTCTCTTCACCGTAAACGCCGGACAGCAGCAAAATCAAGATTATTCCGCTCAAAGTTTTTTTATAACACTGCATCCATCTTCCTCCCTATACTCAGGAGTCGAATAAACCACAGAGACACCAAGACACAGAGAAAACCTTTTTTACCACGAAACACACGAAAGGCACGAAAAAGACAAATCAACAAATATTTGCGAGAAACGCAAACATTTGCTGAATGTATTTTATCCTGTCCATCCTGTCCATCCCTGTTAAATTTCTTAATTACGCCGGGACCTGACAGGCCAGCCAGCCTTCCCTGCCCGGAAACGCCTTCGGCGCTATTTTTCCCGGCGGGATTTCCGGGGTCTCCGCCACCAGCGAACCCAGCGTGACAAACTCCCACCCGGCCTGTTTAGCCCTGGTGATATATTCGTCAAACATTTCCAGGCATTTTCCGCCTTCCGCTTCCGAGTGAACGGTGAGGACATTAAGCTTGCCCGGTTTAAGCAGAGAAAGCATGTAATCATTATAATTTGCGTCGGTAATGCCGTTGCGTCCGAGCACCTCGTCATACGTCGGCAGGGTTACCGGCACTTGAACCTGCTCAAGCGGTTTGCCGTTGACCACCGGGCGGAAAATAAATTCGCCGCGGCAGTCGCTGTTGTAAATAAACGGCAGTTTGCTTTTTTCCAGCAATACCGGCTCAGTGCAGCGCCAGCCTGGCATGGCGGAACTTACCGGTGCCCTTCCGGTTATTTGCGTAAGCAGATCACAGCCTTTTTTAAAAGTCTCAAAAATCTTCTGCGCGGACATTTTCTCAATATCCGCCTGAAGCTGGTGATGGTCCCAGGCATGCAGGCCGGTTTCATGTCCGGCATCGGCGGCGGCTTTGATGGCATACCCCAGCCGCTTGCCGATCTGCGGCCCCGGCCAGCAGGTTCCCATTAAAATAATTTCCGGGCCGTACAGTCCGGCGGCATTGGTGCGCAGCATTTTCCAGAGAAACGCCGGTTTCAGCAACCGCCACAGGTGGCGTCCCATATTATCCGGGCCGACCGAGAAATAAAAAGTTCCGGTAATATTGTGTTTAGCGAAAAGGCGGCAGAGGTTGGGGACTCCGATTTTGGTGCCGCGGAATGTGTCAACATCAATTCTCAGCCCGATCTTCATTTTCCGCCACCGAATTTGAACAAAATCATATCGTCTTTTTTGACTTTGGTTTCGTAGATGATCTTTATATTTTTCAGAGTGGCGATTGAGGCTTCATCCGCGATAAACAAAGCTTTATCAGTACCCACTTCAGCCCTGATTTGCTCCAGCGCCCCGGCATTGCCGGCGACAGGAATCCTTCTGCCAAAATAAAATACCGCTCCGCCACGGACTCTTTCCGTCGGGTCGTACAGAAACAATTGACGGTCCCGCCCTTTGTCTATTTCTTTCTGCGCCGCATTAAAAACCGGATCCAGGGAATAAACCGGATTGCGTGATTTCAAGATCACCGCGTCAATGGCCACGTAATTTATCGCGACACCGAAGAAAATACCGGCGGCGATCAGTTCCGGATGCCGGCCGTATCTGCCGAACAGGCCGAACAGAATCAATCCGGCGGAAGCCAGCAGGCAGAGGATTAAATTATCGGAGGAAAAAACCGGTTCCCGCAGAATCCGCGCGACAATAAATAATACCAGCGGCGATACGCAGACGATGCCCGCCAGAATCGCGGCCACCACCCGGAGAATCAGATTGATATTGATCTTTTCCGGCAGTTTTAATGTTCCTTCAATAATCGGGCCGATAAACGTGCCGATCATCATTGCTTCCGCCGCATACAGCGGAAGCACATAAACCTGGCGTTTACCGGCGGCAATCGAGAGTATAATAAACGGAATAACCATCCAGCATAACATAAACAGGGAATTCCTGCTCTGCGCCTTTCTTATCTGAATGAAATGATACACCAGCGCAAACGGCAGCAGAATTGTCCACGGCTGAAGCAGTTCAGGCAGTTTCTTGATATAATAATAAAATGGTTCGACATGTTCGGCGTGACTGCCCATAAACCGCCCGATATTGTTAGTCCAGACTACGGTGAAAACCGCCTCATAACCGTGAGAACAGTACAGCAGCCACAACCATATGGCCAGCGGAATAAACGCCAGCGCGGAGCCGGCGAAAAGATAAACCCAGTTTGAAGGCGTGATCTTTTTGCTGACATACAGACAGTCAATCAACAGCCAGAAAAACAGCGCGGAAGCGGGAATTGCCAGGCCGATCAGTGATTTAGACAGCAGCGCCCCGCTCAGGAAAAACGTGAACAGCAGAAACCATTTTTTCTGACGGGAGAAGCCTTCTGTTTCCGTAAGCCGCTGAAACGCCATCATGGCGAGGATTATGAATGCGCAAAGCATAATATCGGTCATGCATTTTCTGCCGTTGTTCCAATATTGCGCGGAAGTAGCCAGCAGGCCGCCGCAAATCAGGGCGGTGAAGCCGGAGTACCCCATATTCCGCACCAGCAGAAAAACCGCGATCACTCCGGCAAAGGCGGCAAGCCCGGCCGGCAGTTTAGCGGCGAAATTACTTTGTCCGAAGACTTTAATGGAAAGGGCATCCGCCCAGAAAAACAGTGGAGGAGTTTCCAGAAATGGTTCTCCGTTCAGGCGGGGCTGCACCCAGTTGTCATAAACGGCCATTTCCGTGGAGATGCCGGCGATCCGTGGTTCATCAGCACCCCACAACTGGCGGGCATTCAGTCCGGCGAGAAATACCACAGCGGCAAATACCGCCATGGCAACCAGCCAGGCACCGGGTCGAACTTCAACCATCCATTCTCTGAATTTTTCTACGGACTTACTCATTCGCGCACCATTATGTAAAGTTCTAAAGTGCTAAAGTTTTTACCAGTCACCAGTCACTTGTCTTTTGTCTTTATTCTGACTCCTGACTTCTAGCTTTCCAGTATTGCCGCTTCCCTTATTCGGCGCTGAAATCTCCGGATTTAATCGCTTCCTGCAGGAAGAAGTCAAGGGTTTTCTCGATGGATTTTTCGAGCTTGATTTTCGGTTCCCAGTCGAGCAGGCGCATGGCATTCTTAATGCTGGGTTTGCGGTGCTGAACGTCCTGATAGCCCTTGCCGTAAAACGCGCCGCTTTCGACGATCATATAACCGGCGAACGGCGGGAATTTTTTGCGGTAAGGATGCTTGTCGAATTTCTTGACCAGCATTTCCGCCATCTCTTTAATCGATGCTTCGTTGTCGGGATTGCCGATATTGACAATCTGGCCGTCGCATATGCCATTTTTGTTCTCGATGATCCGGAACAGTGCTTCGATGCCTTCTTCAATATCAATGAAGCAGCGTTTCTGTTCGCCGCCGTCAACCAGCTGGATCGGAGAACCTTGTACCAGGTTCAGGATCAGCTGGGTTATAGCGCGGGAACTGCCGATTCTGGCGGAAGTCAGGCTGTCAAGCTTCGGCCCGATCCAGTTAAACGGACGGAACAAAGTGAATTTCAGGCCGTCTTTCGCGCCGTAAGCCCAGATAACGCGGTCAAGCAGCTGCTTGCTGCTGGAGTAGATCCAGCGCTGCATCCGGATCGGACCGGTGACCAGCTTGGAATTGTCTTCGTCAAAATTTTCATCCTGGCACATTCCGTAGACTTCGGAGGTGGACGGGAACAGAATCCGTTTCTTATATTTCACGCAATAGCGGACGATGCGCAGGTTTTCTTCAAAGTCCAGTTCAAATACGCGCAGCGGATTCCGGGTGTATTCGATCGGGGTCGCAATCGCGACCAGCGGCAGGATGATATCACATTTGCGGATGTGGTACTCGATCCATTCGCGATGGATGGAGATATCACCTTCACGGAAGAAGAAGCCGGGGCGGTCCAGCAGATGAGTGATGTAATTTGAACGCAGGTCCAGCCCGTAAACTTCATATTTTCCGCTGGCCAGCAGACGTTCGCTGAGATGGCTGCCGATAAAACCGTTCACCCCGAGAATGAGCACGCTCTTTTTCCGGGTGGCTTCTTTAAGGGTTCTGGCATCGGGGCCGAACACCATATTTTCGACGATTCTGGCTTCCGCGGCAAACTGTGAACCGGACATATAAACGCCGTTTTCAAGCTGGGCGGACTCAACTTTTACCGCGCCTTTATTGCCGCAGGCGATAACCAGCGGATCATAGGTGATGACGGTGCCGGGTTTGGCTTTCTTCGCACTTTTGGCTTCGGATACCGACCAGAAGAAACATTTGCGGTCGCCCATGAAACTGAATGCGCCGGGATAGGGACGGGTGGTGGCGCGGACCAGATTTCTAATTTCTTTAGCGGACTTGCTCCAGTCAATTTCGCCGTCGGCAGGCTTGCGTCCGCCGAAATAAGAGGCTTTGGATTCATCCTGTTTTTTGCGCGGAGCTTTGCCTTTTTTTACCAGCGGCAGCAGCTTTTCCAGCAATACTGCGGCGGCTTTAGTGGCTTTCTGGTGAACGTCTTTCGCGGTGTCATCGGGGCCGATCGCGATCTTTTCCTGTCCGACAATATCGCCATTGTCCGGCTTCGTGGTCATATAATGGAGAGTCACTCCGGTTTCAGTTTCGCCGTTGATGATCGCCCAGTTGATCGGAACTCTGCCGCGATACGCCGGCAGCAGCGAGCCGTGGAGGTTAAGGCAGCCGTGTTTCGGGATTTCGAGAATCGGGCTCTTGACCATGTCTCTGAAGTAAAATGAAAAAATAATGTCCGGCTTGATGGCTTTGATTTTTTCGACCCAGACCGGATGATTGATGTCATCCGGAGCAAAAACCGGCAGACCTTCGGCACATGCCAGTTCGGCGACCGAGTCAAACCAGATATTTTCGTTCGGATTGTCTTTGTGGGTGAAAACCGCTGCAACATCGAACCCGTTTTTAATCAGAGCCTTAATACCGACACAGCCGATATTGTGATAGCCCAGAACGACACATTTCATTTTTGCCTCCAAATATATTAAATTAATATCCTGATTAAATTCTGACAAATAATTATGCAAACAGCATAAGATAACAGAAATAAGTGATTTTTCTATTCACGGATGAATATTTATGAAAACAAAACCAGGAAAAACCGCGATAAATCAGCAGTTCATGGTCCGCCAAGGCGTTTTTCACGGGAAGTATGGGAAGTATGGGAAGTATGGGGGCCGGAAATCCTGAACGTCCGTTGTGTCCGTGATTTCCACCGTGCCCTGCAACATGGCGCAGTCATGATCTTTAACTCTGCGCGGCTTAAAATTTAAGCACAGCCGTGCAGAGCATGAGATTCAGTCCTGCCGTTATTTGGTTTCTCTGCCGACTACTTTTTCCACGAAGTAGCGGGGTCTGGCGCGGACGTCGTAATAGATGCGCCCGATATATTCGCCCAGCAGGCCCATGCCGATTAACTGGAAGCCGCAGATAAAGAACAGCACGGCAAACAGGGTGAATACCCCGCCCTGCGTAAATTCATCACCTTTCATATAACGCATGATAATAATCCAGACGGCAAGCAGCATTCCCATACCGGAAACCAGTCCGCCGATAATGCTTAATAAGCGCAGCGGAAAGGTGGTCATGCAGGTCAGCAGGTTGAATTGCAGGTTGATCAGCTTCCACACGGAATATTTGGATTCCCCGACCGCGCGCTCTTCATGGCCGACTTCCAGTTCGCAAGTCTCGCGGGCGAAACTGTTGCCCAGCACCGGAATAAAGGTGCTGCGTTCATTGCATGCCAGCATGGCGTCCACCACCGGGCGGCGGTAGGCGCGCAGCATGCAGCCGTAGTCTTTCATCTTGACGCCGGTTGCCTTCTGTGCGACTTTGTTGACCACATATGACGCGGTCTTGCGGAACATGCTGTCCTTGCGGTTGGCGCGAATGGTGCCGATGACGTCATAGCCGCCCTTGTCGGCGTGTTCGACCAGGCGCGGAATTTCTTCCGGCGGATTCTGCAGGTCGGCATCGATGGTTATTGCCAGATCGGTGATCACGAGTGAAAATCCGGCCATGATGGCGGCATGCTGGCCGTAATTGCGGTTGAGAATGCAGCCGACAATCTTGTTCGGATATTTAGCCGCCGCCGCGGTAATGATTTCCGCGGAGCGGTCTTTGCTGCCGTCGTCAATCATAATGATTTCAAACGTTTTGCCGGTCTTTTCACAGGCTGCCAGGCAGCGTGAAATCAGTTCATCGAGGCAGGCCTCTTCATTATATACCGGAATGATGACGGAAAAAGAACTTATCGGTTTCTTGGTTGACATATTTTTACCTCTATTGTCGTTATTTTCATTGTTCTATTATTTTTAGCTGATCCTAATGGGGCCTATGGGTCTTATGGGGCCTATGGGTCTTATGGTTTTAACTACTGTCTTCTGTCTTCTGTATTATTCTGACTCCTGACTCCTGACTCCTGACTTCTGATTTCTATTCCCTGCTTATTAATTATCCATGCACACAATTTTTTTGAATCGCGCTTCTCACGGGGCACATATTTTTCTTTCAACACCGGATTGTCGATGATTTCCGCCGGCAGACACTGCCGCAGCGGCTCAATATCCTTGTCCCGGCTATAGCCCACCAGCAGTTTCGGACCTTTAGCTTCAGCGAGAAATTTTTTCAGTTCATCAACGTCGGCGATCATTCTTGCCGGACGCTGTAATTCCGTATAATATACCACTTTCGGCGGAACTTTCTGGAAAAATCCGACATTTTCCGGAGAAATTCCCGACATTTTAGTTTTCAACTCCAGCGCGAACGGCTTTTCCGTGCGGTACTGGTCCAGTGACGGCAGTTGAAAAGCGAAGAATCCGCCGACAATAATTGCGCCGGCCATCAACATTCCGGCAGACTGCGCCGGAACTCCGGTAAGCCTGACAATACCTTCCGGACTGCGGCGGCCGGCCCCAAATACCGCCAGCGCGGCAATGCCCAGCAGCGGCGCTGCAAGCAAAAATCCCATTGGCGGGGCAAAGCCGGAAGCTTTTTCCCAGAACGGCAGCGCCGCTATGCACAGCAGATCAAGCACGGCCGCAATCATAATAATCCATTTCATCAACAGAATAACCCATTTACGCCATTGCACCTGCCAGTCGGAACAGAGAAACAGCGCGGTCAGAATGGCGCAGAATGGCATCAGCGGCAGAATGTAATACCAGCGGCGCGAACCTGAGGCCGAAAAGCAGCAGAAAATCAGCGCGATAGCCTGCAGCAGCCATTTAGTTTCAGGTTTCAATTTCTTCCAGCAGGAGAGCGCCGCCGCCAGCGCCGCGATAAACACCAGCGACCAGGGCAGCAGCACCCGCGGCAGTTGATAGACATAACAGAAAAACGGTTCGTCATCGTGGTCGAACGGCTTGAAGAACCGGATGATGTTTTCCCGCCAGACCAGTTCCAGACCGGTTAATTTTTCCGCAGGCAGCGAATAATATTCCGGCATCGGCAAAAATTTCGCCAGTTGCAGCGGAATCAGGAAAATCAGCAGTCCAACCGCCAGCGCCACGAAATTGGAAACTTTCAAATGCTGTTTCCAGCGGTTTTCCGTGAGCAAATACGGCAGAATGGCGATCAACGGAATACCAACGGCGGGCAACCCCTTGGTCATCGCGCCGAGGAAACATATCAGATAGAAAACCAGATAGGAGAAAAATCCCGGCTTGTCCACCCGTGCGAAAAACCAGGCTACAGCCAGGATAACCGCCGTCAGGTTTTCCATATCGGCGGCGGCGGTGCGCCCCCAGAACAGAAAGCCGTAACAGGAGAGCAGTATCCAGCCGGCGGCCATACCGGTTTCTTTCGACCACAGTTTCCGCCCAAGATAAATCGTGCCGTAAAGTCCGAACAACGCGGATATCGCGCCCGGCAGCCGGATGGTGAATTCATCCAGATGGCGCAACACTGCGGCGGCGATGGCGATCAGCCAGTATGATAACAGCGGTTTGTCGAAATAGACTTCGCCATTGATCGCGGGATGCAGAAAATCTTTTGACAGCAGCATTTCGCGGGTGATTTCCGCCCAGCGGTCTTCAGAAGCCCACAAGCCGGCCGTTCCGAGCCCGGCCAGCAGCATCACCACCGCAAAAGCCCAGAACACGATTTCCGCTTTTTTCTCTCTGACAAAATCAGACAGGGCGTGTTTTTCAGCCATTAGCCAGAACCTTTTTTATTGCGGCGGCTACGTCATCAACGTCTTCCAGCCGCATACCGGGAAACAAGGGCAATGAGCAAATATGGTCAGAGTTGAATTCAGTATCAGGCAGCGAGCCGCGTTTGAAACCCATTACGTCGCGGTAATATTTCTGCAGATGAGCAGCCAGGAAATGCAGTCCGGAGCCGATGTTCTCGGCTTTGAGCTTTTCCATAAATTCAATACGGCTCATTTTCGGCGTTACTACACGGACAATGAACAGATGCCATGAATGTTTAAAATCATACGCCGGATCTTTGAGCGGAAGCAGTTCATCGATTCCGGCCAGCAGTTCACGGTAACGCATCGCCAGCGCGGTGCGTTTGGCGTTGATTTCGTCAATCCGGGCCAGTTGACGGGTGCCAAGCACGGCGCAAATATCCGTCAGGTTGTATTTGAAACCAGGCTCCACAACTTCCGCCTGCGGCGCACGGCCGCGGTTATTACGGTCGAACGCGTCCACACCCAGTCCGTGGAATTTGAGCCGGCGGATCTGTTTCGCCAGTTCCTCGTCGTCGGAGACAAACATGCCCCCTTCTCCGGTGGTGATATTTTTGATGGCATGGAATGAATAAAGTGCGCTGCCGGTGGCGGCAACGTGTTTGCCTTTATAAAATGTTCCGAGCGCGTGAGCAGTATCCTGCACGACCGGAATGCCGTGTTTCGCGGCTACCGCGTAGATGCCGTCCAGGTCGGCGGCGGCTCCGGCGTAATGCACCGGAATAATTAGTTTAGTACGGGGGGTGATACAGGCGGCCACCGATTCCGGTGTAACCATCAGCGTATCTCTGTCCACTTCCGCGAAAACCGGTGTTCCCCCGGCCAGCACAATCATGTTTACAGTGGAAACCCAGGTCAGCGAAGGGGTGATGACTTCATCGCCCGGCCCGATGTGCAGGGCTTTCATCAGCAGATGCATGCCGCCGGTGGCGGACGCCAGCGCGACCCCGTGTTTGTTACCGGTATATTCACATATTTTCTGTTCAAATTCGACATTCTTCGGACCGTTGGTGATCCAGCCGGAGCGCAGCACATCACCGACAGCGGCAATATCCTCTTCAGTAATACAGGGTTTAGTAAAAGGCAGAAATTCAGCTCTCATTATATAATGCTCCTCAATTAGTTGCGAAAAGCTGTTAAATGTCATTAAGAATATCAGTTAAAAAACTCTAATATACAGCCATTTCCAGAGATTTCAATGCTCTGGAAATGGCATGTTACCGGTGTTATTTCTGCAAGATACGCAATCGCAATCCTTACTTAATTTAAAGTAATTTTATTCATATAACACTAATTAAATTTGACAAATATATCAATAAGAGTAATATTATTTTACATTACACAGCAAAACGACTGTAATTGACGGAGGCTTGTTATGGCGCAAAATAAAACTGTGCTCTTTCCCAAAACCGTAGCGATACTTGAAACGCTGGGTGAAAATATCCGTCTGGCCCGGCTCCGCCGCAATGTTTCCTCGTCGCTGCAGGCAGAACGGGCCGGCATCAGCCGCCCGACGCTGACGATGATCGAAAAGGGTGCGCCTTCGGTCGCGCTGGGGAGCTATGTACAGGTGCTGGTCGCTCTGGGCATGGAGAAAGACCTTTTGCAGGTCGCTGCCGATGATGAGCTCGGACGGAAACTTCAGGATTTGAATCTGCCGGTCCGCCGGCGCGCGCCAAAGAAAGGTAAACTATGAGCAGTATGTCGAAAATTATCTTTGTTTATGCGCACTGGCCGGAGTGGCAGTCGCCCGTTTTAATGGGACGGTTGAATGTGCAGTCAATCCGCAGCAAAGAGATATTTTCTTTTGAGTTCACTCCGGACTGGCTGAATTTAAACGCGGCGCGAATGCTGGACCCTGACCTGCAATTCTATCCCGGCAGACAGTATACCGAATCTGGAAAAAACAATTTCGGTCTTTTTCTTGATTCCGCTCCCGACCGCTGGGGACGGCAGCTCATGCGTCGGCGCGAAGCGATCAGAGCCCGCCGTGAGAGCAGGCCTGTCAGGCAATTGACGGAGTCGGATTATCTGCTGGAAGTTCATGATGTCACCAGAATGGGGGCGCTCAGGTTCAAACTGGATGAGTCCGGGCAATTCGTCAATCATGATTCGGAACTGCCGGCTCCGCCATGGACTTCATTGCGTGAACTGGAAGCCGCCTGCCGCCATTATGAAGCGGAGGCCCCTGATGACGAACATGAAAAATGGCTTGCCATGCTGCTGGTTCCGGGTTCATCACTGGGAGGTGCGCGGCCCAAGGCGAATGTAATGGATAATGACGGCAATTTATGGATCGCCAAATTTCCCAGCCGGAATGACGCGGTCAATACCGGCGCGTGGGAAATGGTCGGCCATGAATTAGCCAGACAATCCGGATTAAAACTACCGGAATGCAGAATTGAACAATTCTCCAGGCATGGCAGTACGTTTCTGACCAGACGCTTCGACCGCGACAGCGGGAAACGCATACATTTTGCCTCGGCGATGACGCTGCTGGGCCGGACTGACGGCGACAATTACAGCACCGGGTGCAGTTACCTTGATCTGGCAAAATTTATCGTGCAGCACGGAGCCAGCCCCAATGAAGATTTAATAGAACTTTGGCGGCGCATTGTTTTCAATATTGCTGTCTCAAATACCGACGACCATCTGCGTAATCATGGTTTTCTGCTGACACCGCAAGGCTGGATACTTTCCCCGGCCTATGACATCAACCCCACCCCCCACAGCGGCGGCCTGACGTTGAATATCTCCATGAATGACAATTCCCTGGACTTTGAACTGGCGCTGTCGGTTGCACCGCAGTTCCGGGTAAATACACCGGAAGCGCAGGCGACCGTCAAGACGATTAAGGATGCGGTCAGTCACTGGCAGGATATCGCGCTGAAGTTAAAAATCCCGCGCCGGGAGATTGAAACCATGTCCCCGGCTTTTAATAAATCCTGACCTGATAATTTACCCTATATTTGATGTTTTGGATGAAGCAGATTTGATTTATATATAATTTCTGACTATCTTTGCGCCTGTATTTTGAATCAAGATAATATGTAATATAAGGACCGCTCAATGGATGCATTGCGCAAAAAACTGTTAAAATACCAGAAAAACGAGATCACTGAGCATCTCGTTTATCTGAATCTGGCAAAGCAGGCCAAAGGCAATAACGCCGTCATTTTGAAGAAAATTGCGGACGACGAACTGCGTCACTACCATCAGTTCCGGGAATACACCGGACAGGACGTCCGTCCGGATAAAATTAAAGTATTCTTCTATTCATTCATCACGGTCATGCTGGGACTGACATTTACTTTGAAGATGATGGAGAACGGCGAAGAGGCGGCTGAGGAAAGTTATGAGACTGTTGAAGACTCATATCCGCAGATTCAAAAAATTATTATTGACGAAGTGAATCACGAGCATCTTCTCCTGGCTGAGGTTGATGACGAGCGTCTGAACTATCTCGGCTCCATCGCGCTGGCCCTGAACAATTCGGCGCAGGAATTTACCGGAATCGCGGTCGGATTAACTTTCGCCCTCCAGAATGCCAAAGCGACAGGCAGCACGACTCTGGTGAGCGGACTGGCGGCAACGCTGGCCATGATGGCCTCCGAATATCTGTCACAAAAGACGGAAAAGCACGATGACGCGAAAGGTAATCCGATGAAGGCCGCGCTGTATGCCGGCGGGGTTTATCTCGGCATGGTGCTTATGATCGTCACCCCGTATTTCATCTTCCAGAGCCACATTCACGCGATGCTCGTCACTGTGGCGGCGGTATTCATGGTCATGGTGATATTCTCATTCTTCATGTCGGTGGTTAAAGACCTGAAGTTCGGAAAAGTACTGGCCGAAGGCCTGGCGATCACCGTTGTGGTAGTTATTGCATCCTATGTGATCGGCATACTGGCCAGTAAATATCTTGGGCTGGGACACTAAACTGGATATTTCATAAGTTGGAACCAGCGAGACCGGAGAATATCCAATATCCAACATAACAGCCAAATCTTCAATATCCAATATCCCGTCCCGCAGTCGCGGGATCCCGCAGGGCGGGAGAATATCCAATAACCAAGTAAAAAAAATAAAAGCCGACAGCCAAGTAGGCCAGTTTCGCCGAAACTGGCTCAAACGGCGGTTTTGGCAAAACCGCCCTACTTAATGCAGGAATATCCCAACAGGAAACAGCCGGGATGGAAACCTAAAACCTGA
>CAIMFA010000601.1 GCA_903840185.1 uncultured Lentisphaeria bacterium
CGCACGAACACAAGCTGGACTGCCATTATTCAAAAATATGGTATAAATGCAAACGAAAAGAAAAACCCTGGTACGATACTCTCGTTACAATCGCTCGTAGAGCTATCTGGCAAACATATTTCCAGTAAGATGATGAACAACAGCACTATTAAACGAACACGGAAGCAAGAATGAAGACGCGAGATTCAATCAGCATGAGATGCCCTGGATGCGGCACCCCTTTAACGATGGAGACAAATCTCCCGGACGGGGAACCCGTAGTCTGCCCTGTATGCGACAAACGGATCATTTCTAAAGATTTTATTGCCGTAACGCCAGTGCCGGGCAGAAATTCAAATGCAAAACTGAACTCCCGATCAGGAAATGCACAGTCACCGGCAAGCAGCAGCGACAGAAGGAAAAAGGATAAGGGACCGGCATCACTCATTGCAATAAGTGTTGTTGTTATCGTTATTGCGTGGTATATGATTTGGGTGGCAGGCGGCCACCCGGTTCATTCGTCTACAGAAGGTGTTAGCGTTGCGGATACAAAGGGAATACCAATTCCGCAAAATCCCGCCGCTACAGCACCGCCGCCCGGCGGCAATCCAATTGAAAAACCCTCCCAGGCAAACACTTTGCTGGATGAGCCCAAAGCACCACCGCCGCTACCGCCCACCGCCGCTGTCGAGGACGCGAGCAAGACACCAGTGGTCAAGCCGGAAGAGCAGCAGAAACAGATTCCTTCTCCGCCGGAATCAGGGAATAACAGAATAGAGAAATCGGAAGCGGAAAGCAAGCCGGCGAGAAGTACTTATCCGGAAGTCAAAAAACCGGATGCAATACCGGCAACATTGGTCAAGCGCATTGAGTTTTTTCGCAATTGGGAGCATATTATCGCGCTTGCCCGTGCCGGAAAAACCATCAAGGATGAGGTTATTCTGGATCAAGCTACCGGTCCGCTATGGATTAAATTTTCCGACATCGGCAAAATGATAGTTGAAGACCAGTCCGCATACATGAGCATATCAGAGCAGAATAACCGCATAGACATTTATGCAATGACCAAAGACAGGGAACGATTCGGAGGGATGCCCGGCACTCCAATCATCACTTTACAAACAACCCATGGCAATTACACCACCGACGACAAGGTGCGCATTTCATGCGTCAGCGAAATAAGTGCTCCACCTGAAGTCCGGCTGCCTAATCTGTTCGCGATAACGGAGATCATTGCTGACGGTAAACTTTATTCGACTAAAGAAACCTGGCAGGCGATTGTCAAGGATATGGACAAAAATGCTCCCCGGGCGAGAGCGGAAATTCGGCTAAATGACAATAGCGCACTGATCGTCTATCAAGCGACCAGCTTGGAGACGGAGTTGCTTAGAGACAATAAATTGGCCATCGGGATCGAGGGCTGCGTCATTTTACCGTCCAATAATCTGCCTTCCAGCTCCAGAAACACAAGTAAAGCATCTTCGCTCCAGTCATCTGACAGTGCTGTGCTTATTTTCAGGTCAAAGGCGGTTGATGCTGAAGCCGTGTCAATTGCTACGGCCATTTTAGCTTTGAAAAAACGTGCGGCAGCAGCACAGTCTGATTACAAATCCAGCTACAGATCCAGCGCAACTGCTGTCAGTTTTCAGGACTATCTCAAGAGGCAGACCGCAGCAGAGGCAAGAAGACTCGGAGATGCAATTGGCCTGACATATGGAAGCAGGGAGCTTGATAGCTGTGTTGATTCTCTGCTGAATTCCCAGCGCATCCAAACGCTTGAAGATCTTGACTCGCTTTGTAATGGCGAGATATCGAAGAAACTAAAATCAAATAAACTGGAAATCATCCGGGGGATAAAGGTAAAATAATGGCGAAAGGTGACAAGCTGATACATTTGATGCAACGGTTTCTCGTGTCGGTAGATCAGACGGACCGGCCTGACCTGCGGGAGGCAGCAAAAAATTATGCCGATGCCTGTGCATCCGTCAATGACGGGTTGTCCGCCTGTGACGAGTTATTGCGCAAAGGTCTGCTCTGTGATGCCATCGCACATGCGCAGAGTTTCGAACCGCCGCTGCTGGACATGGTTTCCAAGCTGTACTTCAAAGGCCGCGACCAGTGGATTGAGTTCTGCCGCGACTATGACTGGACGGTCCCGGCCGATTTGGACTTTGCTGTGGCCAAACGCCTGGAAGATGCATATAAAAGTGCCGACTCTTTGCGGCCTCTGCTGGAGCAATGGCGAGAGATTGTCCGTACGGGCGGCACACTGTCCAAGCTTGCTCTGGCCCGGCGGATTGTCATTCTTGACCCGACCAATGCA
>CAIMFA010000602.1 GCA_903840185.1 uncultured Lentisphaeria bacterium
CGGCGCTGTTCAGCGGACGCCTTTGAAATCCTCACGGTGCGCAGTGCGGTCATGCCGGTGGAGGGATCGAACAGCGCGGTTTTGGCGTAGCCGCCGTCCACCACCATGCGGACGCCTTCAATGGTCAAACTGGTTTCAGCGATATTGGTGGACAGCACGACTTTGCGTCTGCCCCGCGGCGGCGGCAGCAGCGCGGCATCCTGCGACTGACGGTCGAGGCTGCCGTGCAGCGGCGCGATGATCACATCGTCCCCCACCCGGCCGTGCAGAAATCCGGCGGCGGCGCTGATTTCACCCGCTCCGGGCAGAAAAACCAGAATGCTGCCGGATTCATCCTGCAGCAGTCGGAGTACGGTTCTGGCGGCGGCGGCAGGCAGGTCGCGCAGTTCCGGCGAAGAATTCCAGCGGGTTTCCACCGGAAAAACCCGGCCTTCGGCGTGAATTGACCGGCAGTTGCCGAGCAATGCTGTGGTCGCGGCGACATCCAGAGTGGCGGACATCACCAGCAGCCGCAAATCTTCGCGCAGCCCTTCCTGGATATCAAGGCACAACGCCAAGCCCAGATCGGCATTCAGGCTGCGTTCATGGAATTCATCAAAAATGACCATGCCGACACCGGAAAGTTCAGGGTCAGACTGGAGCTGCCGGGTCAGGATGCCCTCGGTGACGATCTCAATCCGGGTGTTGCGGCCGATCCGGTTTTCGCCCCGGATTCTCCAGCCGACAGTCTGGCCGGGTTCCTCCCCGAGCAGCGCGGCAATGCGGCAGGCGGCAGCCCGCGCGGCGGCGCGGCGCGGTTCCAGCATGATAATGCGTTTGCCGTTCAGCCAGGGTTCGTTCAGGAACGACTGCGGCGTCAGTGTGGTTTTACCGGTTCCGGGCGGCGCGGACAGCACCGCGCGGCGGCCTGAACGCAGCGCATCCAGCAATTCCGGTAATACTTTTACAATAGGCAGGTCGTTTTTCATTCTGTTGATTTATCCGAAAACCCACATTGCTGCCATGATGGCTATAGTCAGGGTGAATATCGACGCCAGATATACCCAGAAGAGCAGGCTGGAAAGGCCGGCTTCAAGCTTGTGATTCGTCAGCGACGCCATGACGATGAGGTTCGTCGCCGAAGGGGAACCGGCTTCCACCACCAGCACCAGCGCCAGCAGCAGGCTGGACGGGATCAGGCCGAAACGCCGGAGCAGATAGACCAGAAGAATCGCCAGCGCCGGAAAAATAATCAGGCGGACAAGTATTACGCTGAAAATCGAGCTCTTGCTGACCGCTCCTTTGACCGGGCCGCCGGCCAGGTTGCCGCCCAGCAGCAGCAGTGCGCAGGGAACAGTCCCCATTGCGATAATCGAAGCGGCTTTATAAAACGGATTCAGCAGCCCGCTGCTGGAGCAGGTCATTTCCTTCAGAAACGGCGTCAGCCCGAAAACAACCCCGATAATCACGCCAATCACCGGCGGCGGGAAAAATTGCCGGAACGAAATGTCCCGCATTTTTCTGCCGTCAATTATCGAATGGCCGAACGTCCAGAGCAGCGGCGAATACCCGACTAGAAATACGGAAATATAGGCGACGGCGGTATCCGCGGCCAGAGGATCATTCCGGAAACAGGGAAAAACCTGAGTAACGGCGATCATCAGCGGTATCGGCAGATAGCCGGTATTGGAAAAGGCGGTGGCGGCGGCCACGCCTGCTTTCATTTCCGGCTGCGGACGGCAGAGTTTCACCACCAGGCTGCCGGCCAGTATTCCGGAAAAAACGTGAATGACGCAGCTGACCGGAAATATCCAGTATTCGCCGAGCTGCTGGAGATTGATTGAAACCGCCAGATTAGTAAAAAGCAGGCATGGCAGCATGAGAAAATATACGAGTTTACCGAGGGTGCGCAGCGCGTCTTTATTGATGACATTGAACCTCACCAGCAGGGCACCGGCGCCGCCGATAAGGATTATTGAGCTGACCGCCTTGCTTGAGTAGAGCAGAAGTTCAAATATTTTTTCCATAATTGAAGATTACTTTTTTGCCGCGGCATTGATTTTCTCCGCCGCCTTTTTAAGTTTTTCTTCGATCTTAGGGACGTCAGTTTCGCGGCTGTAGGTCTGCAGCGCGGTTTTCCAGTATTTAACCGCTTCATCGGTGTTGCCGAGCGCGAAATTAATGTCCCCGGCGTGATCGGCGATTATGGCATTAGGCAGCTTCCCCTGCTTTTCGATCGAGCTGTTGATATAGGAGAGCGCTTCATTGAACTTCTCTTTACGGTAAAGCACCCATGCCATGCTGTCATAGTATTCCGGTTTTTCCGGGTCTTTTTCCAGTGCGTAACGAATCAGTTTTTCCGCTTCAGCCAGCTTGATGTTCATGTCGGCATAGGTATACCCGATGGCATTAGCCAGCATGGGATCCTGCAGCGAGAACTTTTGCTCAATGAGCGCGGCATATTTATTTACCAGGTCAGGCTTATTGTTCTTCTCCGCCATCACCACCATGAAGAGGTAGAAGACATTGTCCAGCAAGTTTGGATCTGTCTGAAGCGCGGCGCTCTCCGCCTGGAGCATCAGTTCCAGCGCTTCACGTTCATTGCCCAGCCGGTCTTCGGCCATTGCCCGTATCTTAAGCACCATGAAGTTATCCGGCAGGTAATGCAGCAGCGAAAGCGTTTTTTTGAATTCGCCCTGCTCAAAGCGGACCATTGCCAGCATGAAACGGGCAATACCGCTGCCGGGATTGTCTTTCAAATACGCTTCATAAGCGTTGCCGGCCTCTGCATAATATCCGGCATAAAAGGCGGCATCGCCGTAACCCAGGTACATTTCCGGAGTGACACCAGGATTTTTTATAACAGTCCGCCAGACGGCGGCGGCTTTGGTAAAGTCTTTCTGCTTGAAGTATAATCCGGCCAGTTTCACCAGCAGACGGATGTCACTGGGTTCAACAAGTATTCTGCGCAGCAGTGTCTCCTCCGCCTCCTTCTCCAGGCCGAGCGATTCATACAGCGCCACCATTGCCGAAAGGATATTTTTATCTTCAGTATTCGGGAAATAATCCTTTATTCTGGTCAGGTATTCCTGCTTTTTCCGGAGATATTTATCTTTATCACTTTCAAAAACCCAGAGGAACGGTTTACTGTCGCCCCTTTCTCCGGCCTGGTGATAAAAGAGCGCGGCGGATTCCAGCGCATTATAGTTATGACCGATAATGTTATTATCGAGATAGTCTTCAAACAGAGCGTCACCCTTGGAGAAATCAGTTTTGTCCGTACCGTACATGGAACCAAGGACACTGATGATGCTGCAGAAAACTTTCATGTCGGCGGGATTAAATTTTTTCCAGTCGGAACAGCCCTTGAGGCAGTTTTCAGCGATGTCAATGCAGCGTTTTCTGTTCTGGTCTTTCAGCATCAGGATCGCCGCCAGGTTCAGCTTCAGCGCCTGCGGGTTGGCTTCGGCGATTTCAGACAGGGCGCGGGTGATTTTCTCGGCTTCGCCGGTATTGGATATCTGATTAAGGAGTAGCCGTATCGGCAGTTCGGCATCGGGGTCGTTCTTTAACGTTCCAATCAGCCGGACAATGGTATCTTCCGGTTTATTGCAAGTAAGCGCTATTGCAAATGAAGCTAAAGCATCCGCCTTGCGTTTTTCAGCCGTATTTAAGGTGCAGTCGCCATACACTGCGCTTTCCGGTTCAAAAAAGTCATAGCGGATGTCTGACGAATAGCCGGCAATACTGATAAACAGCAATAACGCAACAGCATATTTTCTAGAAAAATTCAGTCGTTTCATCGAAATACTGTTCCAGTCAGCGTTCCGGAAGCCGGAATGCTTTGCATTAAAAAAGAACAGAACCCTCCCGTCTGTATGATACAGGCAGGAGGGCAACAATTTCAATCAAAGATTACAAATTACTTGTTCTTATGACGCAAAGCTTTGAGCTGCTTTTTGCGCTTATGCTTTGCGATCTTCTTCCGGCGTTTCTTCTTAAGATTTCCCATTTGCTACCCTTCTTTTTACTTATATTATTAAGTAAAGCGTTTTGATATAATTCAGTTTTTTACCGAATGACAGATTATTAATCTAGTTCAAACTGTGGAATTTTCACATGAGATATGAAAAAAAAGTGAAAAAAAAGTGAAAATCGCATGCCGGCATAAAGCAGAAAGGAGGATTACTTGCCGGATTTACGCTCATATTGCGGATTGTAGATGACTACCACATAAGGCGCAGGATGATATTTTAAATTGGAAGATTCGCAGATATACTGCAACACCCGGTGAATGGAGAAGTTGTTCAGGATGATATCAACCCGGATATCGTCCATGCCGGGAAACGGCTTGATGTAAAAGTTAATCCCTTTCTTTTGAGGATCGGCCTGAATACTTAATTGGCGGATAGTCTCCATGGCTTCACGCAGCGGAACCTGCTCCAGATCGAGACTTATTTTCAAATCGTAAAGCTTGCTGTTCATCAGCGGGAATGGAGCCCCGCTTAGTTCATCCGCAATTTCCGCTATCCGCTTTTTAGGCTCCTCCTGAGATATTTTTGGCGGCAGGTCCTCCACGGACGCCATTGTCACTCCGGTATCAAAGCGCTGGAATATCGGCATGGGGGACAGGAAAGTTGTCGTCTGACCGGAAACAACCACTTGCGGCGGCAGGTAATTTATCGGGAAATAGTAAATCGTGCCGACGGACATTCTTGTGCCATACGGAATATTGTCCAGCTTGCTTTTCGGTTTGTAATCAGACGGGTAATATTCCTTGAGATCTTCCACGTCTTTGCCGATAAGTACCATATTGTCATCGAAACGGTACTTCAACCCGGTCGCCATGCAGGAATATCTGACCAGCACCCATACCGGCACCTGCGTAAACTCCAGAGTTATTCCGGAACTCTTATATATGTCATTTTTCTCATCGCTTAAGACGACGTTCCAGCCATATTTTTTGTGCAGCAGCGCCGAAACGTCGTTAATGGATGCATTTTCAAGTTTGACGGAATTAATAATCTCAACAGCGGCATAGACCGGAACAGATACCATAATGATCAGTGCGCTTAAGACAATATAATATTTGCCGTATGCAGAAAACATTGCATCATCCTTTCATAATCGTTTATAATAATAAGCATAGACTTTTTCCTGGAAAAAACCAATTCAGTTATCAAAAAATTCCATTTTTGAATGAGAATATTTGAATAATTGTGAAAAAGTCGCTTATCAGGCTTGAAATGTCGGATAAATCTGGTACTTTATTTCGCTTCATCAATAGAAGATATTGCTGATGTGCACCCGTAGCTCAATTGGATAGAGCGTCTGGCTACGGACCAGAAGGTTTGGGGTTCAAATCCCTACGGGTGTACCACTTTCTTCACATTTCCCTTGCTGTTTTTGCTCAAACCGGAACATTTTCCAGCTATACTTCATTTCGATATTCCAGCAGATGACAAATGCTTTCCCGTAAGCCGGTTCCATGAAATAAAAAAAGACCGGAACAGGAAACGGGGGGAAATTTCCTGTTCCGGCACGGAAGGAGACACTGTTACTTCAATTTTACAATTCCTCCGGCTGAATATTCCTTAGGAGTCGTTCAAAAATAACTGGCACTTTCTACTGTGGTCTCCGGGGAACTTCCAGTTCCGCCGCTTCGTTACAAAGCGCTGCGGCTTTGCTCCTCTCCGGCGAAGCCGGAATTTCTCCCGGATACCTGCGTATAAAAGTATCACTTATTTCTTCACAACTCCTTAATAGAACATTTCCGGATTCTTTGACAGTTCCTTGATTTTATTTTCGATCATTTGATCTTTGTTTTCCAGCCGCTTCTGGTATTCCGCTTTAAATTTGGCGAGCCGCTCCTGCATTTCCTTAAGCTTTTCTTCGCTCTGGGCGATTATTTTCTTCTCCATATCGAGCCGCTCATTAAGCTTTTCCGTGATTTTCGCCTTAATTGCGTCAAGCTGTTTGGGATCCTGGCTGCTTTTGTATTCAGAAATCATATCGCGGAGTTTTTCTCTTTCCGCTTTCTGCTCATCCCATATTTTCTTTTTGAGCGCCTGCATCTGGGTTCTGGCTTTTTCAGGATCGTCTTTTCTACTTTTGTTGATCGCTTCGACTTCCTGCGGATATTTCTCTTTCAAGATGAACTCGACAATCCGTTCCCGCTCAAATTCGCGGCCATCGCGAAGTTCAGGTCGCTTTTTATCTTCATTCCGCATCTTCGACTCTTTGCCATTGCTTCCGCCCGGCTTGACGGAAGCCGGCTTGTCCGGAGAAACCGGAGTGTCTTCAGCATAGGCTCCGGACATGCCAAGAGCAATAAACCCTGCCGCGGTCATTGCGGTTAAATATCTACTGTTCATTCTTTATCTCCGATTTTATTCAGTTATTAAACGCAACATGAATTGATATTATTGTCTATTTTATCAATAAAAGCTCTTTTTTTATAGAAAAAAAAGGGTAGAACGCCGAAGCCTTCTACCCGTCCGAAATAAAACAAACTTACTTATTTTACAGGCTCAATCCGGTCGAAACCGGTAAGCGACCGGAGCACTTCCGGAATAATGACGGAACCGTCAGCCTGCTGATTATTTTCCAGAATGGCGATAGCCACCCGGTCAGTTACCGCAGTCGCGCTGATCGTATGAACAAAATCCTTGTTGCCGTCTTTGTCTTTAAATCTGATATTCAGGCGGCGCGCCTGAAAATCCGTCAAATTGGTATTGGACGTGACTTCACGATAAGTGCCGAACCCGGCGAAATAAGCTTCAATGTCATACTTTTTGTATCCGGGTGCACCCATGTCGCCGACGCAGACATTAACCACGCGGTACGGAATGCCGAGTTTTGTTAACAGGAGTTCTTCGTTTTCAAGGCAGAACTCATGATATTTCACCGAGTCTTCCGGACGGCAGAACACTATCTGTTCGACCTTATGGAACTGATGAACCCGGAAAATGCCGCGGGAGGCTTTACCGTAGCTGCCGGCCTCCGTGCGGAAACACGGAGTAAAAGCGGAATACATCAGCGGCAGTTTTTCACCTTCCAGCAGTTCATCGGCATGATAGCCGACCAGCGTCTGTTCGGAAGTGCCGATCAGCGCCAGGTCGGATTCTTTAAGTCCGAAAGTCTGGTCGGCGAAAAACGGCAGATAGCCGGTGCCGAATAAAGTCTTCTCCTTGGCGACGCAGGGAGTTAAAAAAGGCGTAAAACCTCTGGCGCTAAGCTGCTGCTGCACCCAGAAATACATGGCATTGCATAACTGCGCGCCCTTGCCTTTCCAGTAATAGAATCCGGCCTGGGCAACTTTCGCGCCGCGCTGAGTATCAATGATGTCCAGTAATTCGCCGAGTTCCTGATGATCTTTCGGCTTGAAATCGAATTGAGGCAGCACGCCTTCTTTGCGCAATTCAAAATTATCGGCATCGTCTTTGCCGTCGGGAACCGACGCGTCAAGCATATTCGGCAGCCAGCTCATCTTCTCATCGAGCAGATCGCTGTTTTCGACCATCAATGCTTCGAGCCTGGTCAGTTCCTCTTTCATGCTCTTGACCTGCTCACGGGCATCCGGATTGTCGCGGCACTCTTTGCTCAGGCGGTTGCGCTCGGCGCGGAGCAGTTCGACCTTCTGGACGGCGGCGCGGTATTCGCTGTCAATCCGGACCAGTTCATCGATGTCCACGGTGCAGCCGCGGCGGCAGCAGTTCTTTTTGACCAGTTCAGCGTTTTCTCTGATAAGTTTTATATCTATCATAGCAAAAACCTCTTAATTAAAAATGGGGGAGCGGGAAATTACGGGCAAAGGCTTTGACCTCCTCGCCAATGGATCTCAGCACGGCTTCATCAGCCTTGGCGGTAACTGCCCGGTCGATGAAGTCTGCAATATGAATCATATCAGTTTCTTTCATTCCGCGAGTTGTGACTGCCGGGGTGCCGATACGGATACCGCTGGTGACAAACGGTTTTTCCGGATCAAACGGAATCATGTTCTTGTTGACCGTAATCATCGCCTTGTCCAGCGAATTGGCAACTTCCTTGCCGGTGGCGGATTTCGGCCTGAGGTCAACCAGCATCAAATGGTTGTCCGTGCCGCCGGAGACAATCCGGAAACCGCGCCGCGCCAGTTCCGCCGCCAGTTTGGCGGCATTCTTTACGACCTGCCACTGATAAGCTTTGAATTCATCGCTCATGGCTTCTTTGAAACAGATGGCCTTGGCGGCGATAACGTGTTCGAGCGGACCGCCCTGAAGTCCCGGAAAAACCTTGGAATTTATGGTTTTGATGTATTCTTCTTTGCAGAGGATCAGGCCGGAACGCGGGCCGCGCAGGGTTTTGTGCGTAGTGGTGGAAACAACGTCCGCATACGGAATCGGGCTGGGATGTTCGCCAGTGGCGACCAGGCCTGCAATATGGGCCATGTCAACAAACACTTTAGCTCCGACTGCATCCGCTATTTCGCGGAATTTAGGGAAATCCAGCGTGCGCGGATAAGCGCTGGCGCCAACCAGAATCATTTTTGGTTTATGCTGTTCAGCCAGTTTTGCGACCTCTTCATAATCAATCATCTCGGTTTCTTTGCTGACGCCGTAGGGCACGATATTATACAGCATGCCGCTGAAATTCATCGGGTGTCCATGCGTCAGATGCCCGCCGTGATCAAGGCTCATCGCCAGCACAGTGTCGCCTGGATTGACCAGCGCAAAATATACCGCCATATTGGCCTGGCTGCCGGAATGCGGCTGCACATTGGCGGCTTCAGCGCCGAACAGCTGGCAGGCACGCTCGACGGCCAGCGATTCCACTTCATCAATGAATTCACAACCGTTGTAATAGCGCTTTCCGGAGTAACCTTCGGCATATTTATTGGTCAGAACCGAACCCTGCGCGGCGCGGATGGCGGCGCTGGTGAAGTTTTCAGACGCGATCAGTTCGATGCCGCTGGCCTGGCGGTCGGCTTCACGATCAATCATTCCGGCAATTTCCGGATCCACGCTTCTGACAGCAGCAATATCATCGTAGGAATTTATTTCTATTTTTTCCAGCCGTCTGGCATGGCGCTTGTCATTGCTGAACGGAGTGGCCAGCCAGGCTTCGACGATGTCCAGCGCCAGCGTGTCGTTCAGCCGGTCGGCCGCAAGCACCAGCATATTGGTGCAGTTGTGGTCGCGGCTTCTCTTCGCGATTTCCGGTTCTCCGGCAATCACGGCGCGAACATTATGAAAACGGTTGGCGTTGATGCCCATGCCGACTCCGCTGCGGCAGATCAGCAGGCCGCAGTCAGCCTTGCCCAGTGATACCGCCCTGGCGGCGTCTCCGGCAAAATCCGGATAATCGTCCTGCGGATCGAGGGTGAACGGCCCTATATCCGTAATCTTGATACCCTTGCCCGTAAGCGCGGCAACAAGCACTTTCTTCATTTCGAAACCGCCGTGATCAGTGGCTATAACCATTGTAAGCGGCTCTTTTCCATACCAGTCTTTAATTTCTACCATGATGAACACTCCTTATGTAAAAAATTGAATCTTTCTTATCACTAATTTTAAATATTCACGGCTTTTTCAAAAGCTTATCCAAGTCGAGAAACAGATTGTCCAGAGCTTCTTTCATCTCTTCAAAGCAGGCGCTGTACATTTCCTTATCCCCGCCGAAAGGATCATTAACATTCCGCCCCTTGCCGTGGCTGCTGAATTCCATCAGCAGATGTGTCTTTTTCAGCGACGCCGGCAATATTGATCCGACATGCAGACGGTGCGCCGTCGTCATCGTAACGATCAAATCAGCAGCTTCAAGCAGCTCCGCCGTAAGCATTGAGCTGGTAAACCCGGAAAGGTCAATTCCATGCTCTTTCATTACCGCGACTGACTGTTCTGATGAACCGGCGCCGTCACAAGCAAATATCCCGGCAGAGCCTACGATAATATCGTCGCGTCCAGCAGACTTGCACAGTTTGCGAAAGTAACCTTCGCACATCGGGCTCCTGCAGGTGTTTCCTGTACAGATAAATAAAATTTTCATATCAGTATCTGCAACTCCTTTCAGGAACCGCCGGGTTGACGGCGGCACTGGAATTTTCAAAACCATCCCGCAAACCGTATTGCACTATCCACTCATTACGGATATTGTAAAAGATGTATTATAGCATTATAAATGAATAAATAAATCAAAAATTAACGAAATTTTCAATGATGGAACATAAAAAAGACAGTCCTGCAATAAAATTCCTGACCTCGGAATATGTATGTTTAGACTCAGTGGCAGACCTTTCCCAATGGCAGCGTGTGGAACTGGATTTAGGCTGCGGCAAAGGCAATTTCGCCGTCGGGCTGGCGCAGCGCCATCCCGGAACACTGGTGCTGGCCGCGGATCTGCTGGTCGGCAGAATGCGCAAACTGCATAAACGCATTGAACGCGAAAAAGTAACGAATGTACTGCTGCTGCGGGTTGAAGCCAGAAATCTGCTCGGCTACATGCTGCCGGACCATTCGCTGGACCGTCTGCACATTCTCTGCCCCGACCCGTGGCCGAAGAACAAGCACCGCGGCAACCGCCTGCTGTGTTCGGACTTCATGACCCATCTTCACCGGGTGTTGAAACCCGGCGGACAGTTTCATTTCTCCACCGATGACGTCGCTTATTTCAACATCATGTATAATGTTGTTGAAAAATCCGGCCTGTTCGATGAAAACAATGCCCTGCTGGCTGAGACCGGCGACATCAAGACCGATTTTGAAAAACGCTGGAATGCCCTGGGCAAGGAAGTAAACCATATTCTATGGGTCAGCCGCGCTCAAACAGCCGTTGGCTCCGGGCATTAAGCCTGCGCAGATTCAACCGCAACCGGTTCCGCATCCTGCATCACTGCCGGATGTGCCAGATCATCGTAGAATTTGGCCTGACTAATAAACACATATGGAACAAGCCACAAGAATCCAATTCCAAAAGTCAGAAGGCATAACAACATCCAGCCGATAAACCGCAAATCCAGACAGAAGCGTTTCCATTTATTGCCGCGCATCATTTCCTTGCTCTTGCGGATTGCCTCCAGAGGACCGATATTGTTGTCTTCGGCAATAATGTAAAACGTCTGTGAATAAGCATAGATGGCAATGTAACCGGGTATTATAAATAAAAGAGTCCACAGGAACACGAATAATACCATTAACAAATAAGCGCCAAGGGCAACCCCGAATTTCTGGAATCCTTCAAATATCTGGGGCAGGCGCGGATTTTGATTCCTCGACAGCGCCAGCGCAAAAATGCACATTCCGACACTCATCGGGCCAATAATAATAATTCCTCCTATTGATCCAATGTAAGGAACAAATTGCACTACATTCAGAATTAATGCAAAAATAACAAACGCGCCGATTGCCAGTCCCCATTGACCTCTTAATGATTCTCTCGCCTGAGCCATTAGATCCCGGTTTGCAGTCTTTGATAGTGAGTCCATTATTGCTCCTTTTGTGATTCCTGGTTGTCTTAATGTTCACAAACGCTTGAACTGTAAGAACAAAATCCCATTCTCCAGAGAAAAAATATAAACAGCAAAACTGTTATATCAAATGTCAAAACTATTTAAATTACACTTTCCTTTCCATTTGCTTTTTCAAAAGAATGTTGCTATAGGTAGAATGTTACGGTCTTTTGATGAGATGGCATAAGGAGTAATTTTATGGAAACTACAAAAATCGCATTATTTAAAGGTAAACAGATTCGCAAAACACTATTTAAGAATGAATGGTGGTTTGTGATTAACGATATTATTGAAGCCTTAACAGATTCATCTGACCCGGCTCAATACTATAAACGAATGAAGCAACGGGATCAAGAACTGGCAAAGTTAATTAATCAAGGGGAGGTACAGTTTGTACCCCCCCTCATGCTTGAAGTGGAGACAGCAGGCGGCAGGCAGAAAATGTACTGTTGGTATACTGAAGGTATTCTCCGGCTCATCCAATCCATTCCATCTCCCAAGGCTGAACCTTTCAAACGCTGGCTGGCAAAAGTCGGCTATGAACGGGTACAGGAGATTGAGAATCCGGAATTGGCAACTAAGCGGACTCGCATACTTTACAAGCTTAAAGGTTATTCAGAAGACTGGATTGAAAAAAGAATGCGCGGGATTGCCATTCGTGAGGAATTAACAGACGAGTGGCAAAAAAGGGGGGCGGAAGAACAAAGAGATTATGAAATACTGACTGCAGAAATTTCCAAAGCCTCTTTCGGCATAACACCGGGCGATTATAAAAAGTTAAAAGGATTGAAAAGAGAAAATTTACGGGATCACATGGATGACTTTGAGTTGATTTTTACTATGCTCGGAGAAAGATCAACAACTGAAATTCACCGTCAGGAAAACTCTCAAGGTGTTCCTAAATTAAAAGTAGATGCCAGACGGGGCGGAAAAATAGCCGGCGTAGCAAGAAAAGAACTGGAAAAGGAACTGGGACATTCAGTAGTTTCAAGTCAGAATTATTTACCTGCAAGTAAACAAAAGAAAAAACTGAAATCTGATTTATAGCAGGAGGAGTATGATGATCATGAAAAAACTGCTTATGCTTATAACGCCGTTATTTTTGATTCTGACCGGATGCACGGTCTTTTATGAAACAACTCGGCCTGCTGCTCCGCAGCTGACGGCATTTCTGCCGGATCATAAACTACTGGTTAAACAACCTCCGGAATTTCCGTTTTATTATTTCTGGGAAAAAAAAGATATTGACTGGAATAAATATGACAAAGTTTATGTTGCTCCGGTAAATACGGATTATCTGCTCAAGGATACCTGGTGGGAAAGTGTTGATCCGAAAGCGCTGGTAAATATTAAAAAAGATATTCCGGGGCTGGCTGAATATATGAGAAGCAGGTTCATCTCCAGATTGAGCAGGGTCGAAACCCGCGGAAATTTCAAAGTCGTGGACAACCCGGAGATGCCGGGAACACTCTCGCTTGAGCTGGCTTTGACCAAACTGATACCGACCAAAGCGGAATTGAATTATCTTGGCACCGC
>CAIMFA010000603.1 GCA_903840185.1 uncultured Lentisphaeria bacterium
GCCCTGACTTCGCGCTCGTCATTCACGTAAGTCAAACCGTATCCCCACTTGGGCAGTAGGTGCGGCTTGCCTGTGATTTGCGTATATTTATCCAGAATGTCCGCAAGGTTTTTCCCGGCGATCAGGTAGTAGTCGAGCTGCCCTGCCGTACTTGAAAAGCTCAGGATATCCTTGTCCGACGCGCCTGCATCGAAATGATGATACCAGGTGGTATTCAGGAAAACAGCCCACCCGTTTGTGCTCATGACAAACGGTATCGGCAGATAGCATGCAACATTTTTTACTATGACATCACCCTTCTGACCGCGCCGTTCAATGCGATCCCTTCCGATATCACCGAGACCGTAAAGGCGTTCATCCTGCTCAAGTCTGAATCCGATACGGAACCCGGTTTCGCCGGATGATTTTGCCGCATCAGCTTCCCTGACCAGCAACTTTCCCTGCGAATCTCGCAATGAGACAACACCGTTCGCCTCAGATATTTTCAGACTGGCGTCAGCCGTTCTGATAATTACCGTTCCGGTTTCCTGAACACATTCATATTTAAATTTAGGGAATTCATCCTTTATGATTCCGTATCTATTAAGTCCGCTTTCCTTGAATTTACCGTCTTCACTCAACCTTATACGGAACACTGACGGGTTTACGAGATCAATGCGAATACTCTTCTTGTTCTCAAGACCAATTATTTTGTTTTCCATATTTTTTTACCATCATCTTTATATAAAAATTATTTCCACAATTTTGAAATTGCCCGTACTCTATTTCACGCATCATCATGGCAATTCTTGCTCATCGTTATCTCCTTTATCAAGGGGTGTCGCTTTGCTTACCACGACGGACCTTCACGGAGATTGTCACGGGCTGTCCGGATTTGGCCGCCACTATCTGCTTTACCGGTTGGCTGAAACACGCCCGTACATATGTTTTCCCATCAGCCGCAGTCGCATCGGTAACTACGTTGGCGGGAACGCATCGCCAGCCTTCAGGCAGCATCTGTGCGTTCAGCGTTTCAAAACTGGCGTTTTTCAGCGCCGCGCCCTCTATTTTCAGGTCATCGTATTCGGCCCATATCGGAAGCAGCTTCTTGCTGCTTTTCTCCGCCGGCCGGTAAGGTCCGCCAAGCCATATCGTCAAATTGCAATCCTCTTCTGGAACTACAGAGATAGTCCAGTCCTCCCATTTGTCGGAAAGAATTTTTGATTCGCCCCAGACATAAACATCAGATCCGTCTCCCCACCCGCCACGGACGGTAAGCTTCTTTTTGGTAACGTCAAAGACATCGATTCTGGCTTTTTTCCAGTCATCCAAAATCAGGGGGGCTTTTTCCATGACCGGATTGATGCCCGGCGCAAAATTTATTTCCGCATCCGCAATCAAGAACCATCCCCAGAAGTAATCTTTGGCAATATAAATATCGGCGACAGCGGAGATTTTCTCTGGAGTCGTATTCTTGATCTCAAGAGTGTTCGCTCCTTTTTTCAGGACTTTTGCGGGTATTTGAATCTTCATTTGCGACCAATCATTTTCGCCGAAGGTGTTTTCGCCAGCGAAAACGCTTTCGCCGTTCACCAGCACCTGGAACGCGGCGCGTCCGGGCTTCTCGTCGTCCAAGCCGACAAGAGTGAGGAATGCGCCTTGTTCCGGCACGCCGCTCAAGGTGAATGCGGCGCTGATACTGGATTTGGGCGAGCTTGCCCGCCGTAGCACTTTGGCGAATGGGCATTTGGTCTTAGATATTCCTGCAGTCTGATAGTTCATCACATCCTCACCTCCGGCGAAGGCTATCAGATCAAACTTCAGCCCCTTCTCTGTTTTAACATAAGCCTCTTTCTTGTTGGCCTTGACCATGCCCTGCGGGTCGTCTAATATTTTCTGGACGACCGGGGATCTGTGCCAAGGCTGTGTATCACCGATATCTATGCTTGTCGAGGCCCAGATCATCTCCCGGTAGGACGTGCCGTATTTCGGGGCAATGTCGTTTAAGCCTTTGGCGAGGCGTAGCACTTCAGCGAGGCTGTTTGCGAACCGCTCCAATTCCACGTCCTGCAGTAGTGCGGCCTTGTTCCGAAGGAAATAGCTGTTCAAAAATTGCAGTTTCTGGTAGCGGAACATCATCTTGCCGGCATCCCGCTGTACCCGCCCTTCCGCCTGATTGAGATATTCACTGCCTTTGACTAAGGTCTCATAATCAACCACAAATGGAATGTTGTCGGAACCAAGATCTCCATGACCTATTCCCTTGGCGTAGGCTAACTTTTTGGCTTCGACCAAGTTGAAATACTGCCGCATAGCCGGGGCGGCCGGACCGTAATAGAAGGCCATGAAACGGTCAATGAACGATTCTACGTCCGCTCCCAAGTCCCATGCGAGCTTGCGCATAATGTAGGCTGACAGATTATCTTTCAACCAATAATTATATGTCCAATTAATTTCGAAACAAAAAAAGGAATTTGTCGCACCGCGTTCACCGAAGTATCGCATTTTATTCACCGCTTCATACGTCGAGGGGAAATACAGGCAAGTACCGAGTGGTATTCCTGTCCGCAGCCAATCGGAAAATATATTGACGCCTCGCGTACATGACGGCGCATCAATGCGGGTTTCAGTAAAACTTCCGTTCTTTCCCCAAGGCGAGTCGCAGACCGCATAGGACACTGGCACATTTGGTTCGGGGACAACGTTCACGGGTGCATCGAGCGTCATGCAATATGCCCATGTGGCGATAAGTTTGTCCGGATATTTCTTCCCAACCGCTTTGGCGACGATGTTCACAAAGCGCAATTGCCTGTCGGTAACACTTGCTCCGAAAGCCCTGCACTTGTCGCATTGGCACAATGCGGCCGAATCGGCTCCGTCGCCCTGAAGCATGCCGAATATTTTCGTCTCCGGACAGAGCTCTACCCATTTCAGCATCGTTTCCGTGGCAATCCTTTGCACTTCGGGGTTTGACCAGCACAGTTGCACGCATGATAAGTCCGGATTTGCATACCGTTTGCCGTCTTTGTTCAGCGCGTAATATTCGGGGTGATCTTTGAAATAAATGAACGAGTCAACCTGGACGTTGTTGTTGTGTGACCCCGCCCCCCATATTCCCATGTAGCGCCCGTCTTCTTGCAACTCCATACAGCTTTCACCAAGCGGGGCATGAGACAATATCCCTTGATATAAAGAGCGATGCGCGAACGACGGATTACGGATCACTGTCGGTTTCGCTAGCTTAATGACCTCGTCCGTCGCCGGTGCAAAATCATTTAGAGTGGAGAAAAACTCCAGCCCCATCCCGGAAAGAAGGGCGAAGGCTCCCTGAACC
>CAIMFA010000604.1 GCA_903840185.1 uncultured Lentisphaeria bacterium
CGCAATGTTAAATTAAAACAAAACCGGCACCATTCAATGGATTTTTAATAAAAAAGTGATTTTACGATTAAGGATACATTATTTCACGGTCAGCAATAAAATCTTTCATAATTTTGTCATTGCCTATTGACATTAATAAAGAACTCATCTATAATCTATATATACAGAAAACAGTATATACAAATACGGTTTATACAGATGGCTAAATCAAAATACATTCAAATATCCGAGTTGTTCAAGCGTCGTCTTGAGCGCGGGGATTATTCATTTACCTCTCTGCCGGGGGCGCAAAAGCTGGCGGTGGAGACCGGCGTCAGCTATCTTACCGCACGCCAGGCGATCCAGAAATTGATCGACGACGGAGTGGTAAAACGGTTGAAGAACGGCCGGATGGATATTTGCTGCCCGACAGTGGTATCCCGCAAGGGGTTGAATATCGCTTTCATCCGACCATCGTATTCAGGGTTACATTCAGTATGGGATTCCACTCTGCAGCAGGTTGCCGGGAAATTCAGTTGCGGGATCCGGGTTATCAATTACAGTCACGACGACGATCCGATTATTTTTGATGCGCTGGATGGTGATTTTGATCTGGTCTTTCTGCAATTTCACCGCAACGACCCCTTGTTTCTGGAGAAACTGAAGAAAAAGCGTGACCGTCTGGTCACACTGTTCCACGATTTGACCAGCTACGGCATCCGCTGTCTGGATGGTCCGTCGCCGCGGCGAATCAGCACCCTGATGGATTACCTGTATCAGCTCGGGCACCGGAATATTGATTGTTTCAGCAGTGAACCGGATTCGCCGACAGCGGATCAGCGCATTGCCGAATGGCGGCGGAATATTAAGCGTCTGGGTTGTCGCGGCGAGCTTCACAACCATCCGGTACGGCCATTCGAACCATCAATCACCAGGGCTTATGAGTCGATGAACGAACTGATTGACCGGAAGCAATTTAACGCCAGTGCAATTTTCACGCTCACCGTGGAATCGGCGATGGGTATTATGCGCAGTTGTTACGAACACGCCATCGCAGTGCCGCGCGATATCTCGCTGTGCTCTTTCGGCAATCCGGAGAGGGCGGCAATGATGATTCCTTCGCTGACTATCGTCAACCGTCCAGATCCGACCCCGGAAATCATTGAGGTCTTTGAATATTATCTCGGTCTTGGCGGCGATGCCGCCCGGTTGATGTATCGTCCGGAAAATTACGATTCGCTGCTGATCGGCGAGTCAACAGCTATCACGGCAAACGCCGTTCGCAATATCAGTCCAGGTTCGCGGAAAATAATATTAAACAAGGAGAGTCAGTATGTACACGTTTAATCGTCGTCAATGCCGGATTTTTACACTCATCGAACTCCTCGTGGTGATCGCCATCATCGCAATTTTGGCCGGCATGCTGCTGCCGGCGCTGAATAAAGCGAGGGAAAAAGGGAAACAGATCAAATGTGTCAGTAATTTAAAACAGGTTTATCTCGGGCTGACCAATTATGCCATGGATTATGCCACATATCCGGCGGCAAAACCGTCAGGAACAATGAACTGGGGCGCCAATGAAGGCTGGTGGCAGATCAGAGTTGCGCCATATTTTAAAAATACTATTGCAATTAACGGTAACTGGAGCGTTGCGAGCCAGGTGCGTAACGGCGGGCCGTTGAACTGCCCGAACGTACCTGTTATCACTGATAATACCAGTTGTTTTTCGATGAATAACTTCGGCTATCCGATCGTCTATATGGGCATGAACGGCGGGGTTCCGGCTACCACCTCCACGCCGGACCAGAATTCAAGCTATTTTATGCGTCCCGGCAGCAAACCGAACAGCGGGGCCGGGGGTTATCCTAAACCTTCACTTTCAGAAATTGCATTCGTTACTGAACTTGGCTACACCAGCGGAACAGATGATATGAATTTGCCAAATTTTACCAACGGAGACTATGTTAATTCTGTTTACACCAGCAGCACCGGGCGCGATGGATTTTCAGCATCGTATCGGCACAGCTCGCTGAAAAATATGCTGTGGTTTGAAGGGCATGTTGACAGTATCAAACCCAATACTATCAATTGGTACACTACCCGTAATCAGTAATAAAAATATTTTTAAAGATAGTTTATATATGAATATGTCATTATTATTCATGGTGATGTTGCCTGCCGTGATGGCAGCTTCAAAATGCATTTGACGAACAACAACAATAAGTTATCAACAAGAAAAGGCCAGTACTTTTGGAATTGGCTTTTATTAATATGAGTCTGGAAATGAATAGCAGGGAACGTTTTGCAAAGGTTATGAAACATGAGCAGCCTGACCGTGTGGCAATTGATATCGGCGGAACTTGCCTTACCGGTATGCGGCCCCGGTGTCATGACCGTTTGATGGATGTTCTGGGGTTTTCGATTGACCCGGCCAGAGGCAAAGGTGTTGACGAGAGATTGATGCAGTGGGCTGGAACCGATTTTCGACAGGTCGGCGATATTGTCGACCTGCCGCCGTTCCGTAAAAACATTACGGCAGCGGAAACGATTAACTGCTGGGGTATCAGGAGTGTTTGTGCTGACGGGGAATGGCAGATTACCAGGAATCCGCTGCGTGGCGCGACTACGGAGGATTTAAAATCTTACCCATGGCCGGAGCCCCGGATTGACGAGCAGCAATTGACGGCCTGGATTGCAGAAGCAAAACGGCTTAAAGCCGAAGATAAATATGTAGTGGTCGGCAATCACCCGGTGTTCGGATGTTTAGAACTGGGTTTCTGGATGTGCGGCTATGACGACTTCCTTTTGAAAATGGCGCTCGAACCTGATTTCATCCGGACGTTTTTCGATAAGATACTGGCAATTCAGTCTGGCGTTATCGAACAATATTACAGTGCGCTTGGGCCGTATCTCGACCTGACCACCAGCGGCGACGATTTCGGCACCCAGAACGGGCCGATGATTTCTCCGGAGATGTTTACTGAACTGGTCGCGCCGTACTTTGCCGCGCGGATTAAGCGGATCAAGGAACTCACACATTGTTACTATTGGCATCATTCCTGCGGCTCGATTGTCAAGTTGCTGGAGCCGATTATTGGCTGCGGCGTGGATATTCTCAATCCTGTTCAGACTTCTGCTGCCGACATGGAGCCGGCGCAATTGAAAAGGCGGTTCGGAGATAAACTGGTTTTCTGGGGAGGGGTGGACGTGCAGCATTTTCTTCCCAAAGCCATGCCGGACGAAATAGCTCCGGTTATTCATGAATTAATCGATATCATGGGGCGGAATGGCGGCTATGTGATGGCGGCGGCACATGAGATGCAGGATGACATCCCGGCGGAAAATATCGCGGCCTGGATTGAAGCCGCACATAATCATAAATATTAACTGAAGTTTTGCATGAATTCAGAATTTTGAATCTGGAATTCAGAATGAAATTCGAA
>CAIMFA010000605.1 GCA_903840185.1 uncultured Lentisphaeria bacterium
AAGATGTTACCGGCTTCGTCCGCCAGTTTTCTGACCACGGAGAAAGATTTATCCGAATTACGGTTGTTGTCAATAACTTCCAGGACTTTCCATGGTTTGGAGTTGAATACCGCCAGCGCACCGGGTTCAAGGTTCTTGTCGAGAACGATTTTGCCGGTATGGGCGAAATTCAGAAATTTATCCAGCACCACGGATTTGACGGTTCCGGACGCCGGATCAATGGTCATGGTAAAATATTTATTGAGAATGGTTTGCGACGGAATGGATAGCGCAGCAGGCACAATGACAACAGCTTTCGCCGGCGCGGCGGATGCAACTGGAGCAATTGATTTAACCGGAGCGGCGGTATCCGGAGCGGCGGGAGCGGCAATGTTTTCAGCGGGAGCGGCGGATTTTTCCTGAGTACTGACTGCGGGACGCGGTTGTTCATCCTGAATCCAGCCGAAATGTTTGCATATCGGGGTCCAGGCGAAAAGTAGAACAACGCAAATAATAAAAGCGGTTATAGTCTCTTTATCGAACTTCACAATTATCTAATTCCTTCATTCATTAATGTTTTCCTGCTGTCCGCCCGGGGGGCACGGGATCGAAACCGCCCTTGCCGAAAGGCTGACAGCGCAGAAGCCGCCATACGGTCAGAACCGAACCTTTAAACATACCGTGAAGTTTAAAGGCCTCAATCGCATATTGCGAGCATGAAGGAGTGAAACGGCAGCAGCGCGGAAGCAACGGCGAAATCGTCCATTGATAAATTTTAATCGCGCCAATCGCGATCCAAGTTATTCTGAAAGATTTGACAACACCGGTAAAAGACCGGACTTTTTCAACAGATACTGCATCTGCTGCTGAACTTCCTGCTGCTTTAACTCCATCATTCTCTGCCTGGGAATCATCACCAGATGAGCAATTTTTACATTTGTCTTCAGCATCCGGAACGACTCCCACAGAAGTCTCCGTGCACGGTTTCTGGTTACGGCTTTCTTGCTGTACTTCTTTCCGCATATTACTCCGCCACGCAATTTACCATCCGGAGACGGGGCGACGACCAGAATAAACAAACCTCCGACAAACTTTCTGCCGTGTTCGCGCACATAATCAAACTCCGATTTCAAGCGTAATTTGTCAGCAGATGTTAACGTCTGTTTCAAAGCTTAAAACGGTATCCTGAGTTATGCCCGCTGATCTGGAATCAACCCGAAGCAATTCTGTTCCAGCGGCTCAACTTATTACAAATTACAAAGCCAGTCTGGCACGGCCCTTCTGGCGGCGGCGCGCTAAAACCTGTCTGCCACCGCGGGTGGACATTCTGGCCATAAAACCAATTCTGCGGTTTCTTCTCTTATTCGACGGCTGATACGTTCTTTTCATTTTAATTTAACCCTTTTTTTACAAATTGTTCAAATACTATATATCAGTTCCAGGATTGATTACGGTTGTTACGCTCAATAATCCTGTGACAATATTATTTCATAAACAGAGATAACGAATTTACTCTTTTTTTTCTCAGTTTCAAGCCTGCATGTGAGAAAAATTACCAAAACTTTGATATTTCAAGAGGGCATAATCGTAACCGGTGATCAGTGAATGCCAACTCAATGAACTTAACCGGCGGTGCCTGAGCTTTTTCTGTCAGGCGCTCCGGCCTGACTTTGGACTGCGGCACTCCTGCGCCGCTTTGGTTTTCTGCCCGGCTTTTGCAGTCCAGCCCGATTTTCGGATTTTGTCTGGAATCC
>CAIMFA010000606.1 GCA_903840185.1 uncultured Lentisphaeria bacterium
CTCATCGGCACCGGCTTGGCGCTCCGTGATGATTTCAGACAGGCAATGTCCGACAATAAGGTCTATGATTCACTGCTTGAAGTGGACGTTGATCCTGAAAATCCGCTCTTTTCGACCAATGATTTTCCGTCGGAGATTCCTTTGCCGGAAAATTCCGTCGATTTGATAATCGCCGCCGAAGTATTCGAACATCTGTATTCCCCGATAAATTTTATTGCTCAAGCCGCCAGAGTGTTAAAGCCCGGCGGCAAGTTGCTGCTGACTACGCCCAATGTATCCTATTTCGGCAACATCTGCCGGCTGATCTGCGGCAAAAGCATTTTCCCCAATCTTCATGAATCCCACTTTTACTTGAAATCAGAATGGCGGGCTCATATGCGGGTATACGACGCCTCGGAAATAAGAACACTGATGGCGGATGGCGGCCTTGAAGAAGTAAGGCATTACATGATTGACAATAAAGATGATGCCAGACGGACGCAAACTTTTTCGGGTAAATTGAAAATGCTTCTAATCCGGCTGTCTTACATCATACCTTATTTCCGTAACCAGTATATGGGCATCTTCAAAAAATAGTAAATCAGGTTACAAGGTAAGCCGCCATTTTGCGGATAAGCGGAACGGCCTTTGCTTTAGTTACACGAAGTCTTATGCATTTAACTGCTATGGTCTCGAACTGCTGAATGCGCTTGTGGCCGATACTTTCCCCTGAACAAAGCGTTTGCCATGTATCGTTATGAACCATGCCTTCCACCACATAATCCAATACCCGTTCGCCATGAACGATGTCTTCCATAATGATAACGTGGTTGATCTCCCGGACATCAGCAAAGCCCAGTTCTATCACTGTACCTTTGCCTTGCGTTGATGCCAGTGGAACAGCAAAACGCCGGCGGATCTCGTTGCCGAATTCAATATAACGCTGAAAATCCGCGTCCGGGACAAGACCGTCAGGTCCGGGATTGGCATTAAGCAGCAGGTTGCAATTACGGCCTATTGAACAGTAGTACATTTCCATCAGTTCAGCAAGTGAATACAACCGGTTTTCATGGTCCGGTTCCCAGAACCAGTCATGATTCCTGACAGGCACATCACACTCCCCCGGCACCCACAGTTTCCCGTATGAATCCCCTGCAAACTTCTTTTCCACAGTTCCGCCTTCCGAGGTTCCGGAGTCCGAGGTACTCCAGCATGGATACGGGGCAGTACCGCGCTCATTCCCCACCCAGCGAATCAGATTCGGCGTTCCGGCGGGGCCTTGAAAAGCAATTGCATCCGGCTGATATTTATGCAGAAGCGGCACGAGATCAGGTCCGCCTTGTTCCACGGGGATTGCGCCGCCGTCAAACCACACCTCGAACAGTTCACCGTATCTGCTCCACAGTTCAGTTATCATCTGTTCGCAAATGCGTACATATTCAGACTGCCGGCCGGATTCTCCTCCCTGCCCCCGGTTAATTAGGCCTGGATTGTCTACTTCAAGATAGCCGTTTGCGCTGACCGATGCATACAATCCGGGTTTAATATCATATTTTCTGCACGAACGCATAAAGTCACCAACCATATCCCCTTTGCCGTTGCGCCAGGATGACTGTTTGACACCATAGGGGTAAATATCGGTCTGCCACTGACAGAACCCGCTGCAATGTTTAGCCACAAAAATAGCATACTTCGCCCCCATTGCCTTCGCCGCTTCCATCCATTGGTCAGTGTCCAGCTTTTCAGGTTGATACATGTCAGGATCAGGCAGATCTTTCCAGCTTCGCCAGTTCCATCCCGGTTTATAAACGGGAATGTCGAAATGAAAAAACATCCCTAGCTCAAGGTCGTGCCAGTGTCGCTGCGCACTGGTTGGAGTAATTATGCCATTGTTTGTCATGTATCACCTCAATTATTTGCAGACCATAAGTTCCGGTTGACGGCGGCTGACGCATCCACTCTTCAATGAACGCGATTCCGCGGAGGCTAAACGTCGGTTTACCCGTTCCCGCAAATCCAGCAGCCAGGCGGCGTCACGCGGATAATGCTTCATAGTAATCCGGAAGTCCAGATGCTCGTGAATAATCGTCTCCACGGCCGGACGGCCAAGCTGCTGCTCCAATGCCCGCAAAGCCAGCAAATCCTGTATCGCTTCACGCAATACTTCATACCTGATTGAATCCAGCGGGCCGTCCTCGCCGGGATAAACCAGATAGGCGTCGCCGCCGGGATAACCGCGTCCGGCATCAGTCGTCAGAAATGGATTTATATTCTGCATGCGGGAATATTGCGTGTACCAGAAGTTGAATCCCCAATGCAGAAACCCGGTAACATCGTACAAATACAGCATTATCCCCATAATCCGGTTGCGCGCCGAAGGCATGTTATAAAAGCGGTTCGGAACATCCCTGTATTGCGATACGCAGTAATAAGTCCAGAGCTGCGGCACCCGTCCGGAAAAGTCGTCTATATGGTCATTGGCCGGGATTGGCCATGTGACAACGCCGCTTGCATAAAGTTCAAAATTGGACAGAGCATCAATTACCGGCAGACCGTCCAGATATTTTTTAAAGATTTCCGCTCCAGCTCGATAATTTTCCAGATGTGCAAGCTGAGGCTCATCGGAAACATGAAAAAAACATTTATTCTCCAACCCGAGCCGCCGGATCAGCGTTACCAGTTGCGGTAGAAGCTGTCGCAGAAAACCCGCATATTCCGGGGAATCAGCAGGAACATGCCAGCCGAAAAGCTTTTTGTCTGCGCCGTCTTCCCGAACTATTATCTTGGGTGTTGCCACGGCACCCCACTGGGTGAATGCATGAGAAAACTCGAAATACTTCATGCCGCAACACCTGCCAAGTTCAAGATAGCGTTCAAGCCGGGTAAAATCGAAATTATAGTTGTCACCGCTCTTCTTTATTTCCAGCAGTTGCGATGTCGGACGTTCCAGCCCGACTCCGGTATCCAATGGCGGTGTCCATAGCGGAACGTACAGCATGTTTATCCGGTGTTCAGCCGCGCTGGCAATGTATCGCTCCAGCAATTTCCAGTGTTGTTCGCTCCAGCATGGAGTCTGATAATATTGCGCTATGCAATCAGCATAGAACCATTCAGTATGGATCAGCCGCTGCACCGGAAGCCTGGCAGCCAGCACCGTCACCTGAAAACTTGCATGTTCAACCTGATCATAATGGTGAAAATCTGTCGAAGACATCAGCGTAAAACTCAGGTTGACATCATAAGTGCCGGCAGGGCAATCTTCCGGCACGTTCAGTGTCACCCAGACCGCCCGCCACTGGTTTGCCGGCAGACGGAGACGGTTATGCTCCAGCGTGGACAGCAAATCCGGATAATAGCCAGGACTGTTACGCAATACATGCTGGTCGCCGTTGAGTACCGGCATTTCGCACGGCACACAAGCGGCCTCACGCACCTGAATCCTTCCCGGAAAGCTGCCGCCGATGCCGATTTCCGCTGTTAGATAGGAATGTTCGCAGCGGCAGGCAACCTGAAATGATGCGACTTCCCCGCGCAATGCAGTCATAATGGAAGTGACGGGAGCTGTCAATTCCTCATCCGGGAAAATTTTCTCCAGCGAACTAAGCGGCCTTAATTCAAATTTCATAATCAAAAGTCCTGAATAAAAAAAGCACTGTATTAATTGCCGCTGCGGGTAATGATCCATACCGGCAGCGTTCCAATGGTCACTTTCTGCTCTTTTTCAACATTGGTCACGTTCCCCATTATATCCACCAGTTTCGACCCGGCAGGAGCCGTATAAACTGGATTTGCCACCACCGCGTCATAGTTTTTCCATACGCAGACGATACGGCAGCCGTCTTTGGCAAAGACTGCCGTTTGAATATTATCCGTCTGTTTCGGAGCTTCCAGCAGCTTCGCGCCGTCAAGCAAACGCGCGGTCACCATTGCGGCGACTGCGGACGGACGCCATGCGCCATCCCACTCTCTCAGCACACTGCATTCGATTCTGGTCGGCTGACCCGATGCCGAACTCGTATAGAGGAACATCTTTTCCACTCCTGCTGCCATATTGCCAACATAGCTTAACGTCACCCAGGCGGCCTGGCTTTGCACACCGAATGGCTCCCGCAAATTTTCCCCGTCTTCACGATAAAACGTAACCGGGATAAAAATGCCGGACTCGGTATTCCACAACGGCATAACCGGACGCTTGTCAGCTCCCAGTTGCCGCATCAGGATTACATCCTTAAAAAATGCTTCAGTAATATTCGGCAGCGCCGAATACCAGTGAAATGAAAGTATATCCAGCGCTTTTATACCGCCAGCATCCGCAATAC
>CAIMFA010000607.1 GCA_903840185.1 uncultured Lentisphaeria bacterium
GGATTTCCAGGCAACGGCCTTTTCCTTTGCGTATCTGCTGGAGGAAGACCATGACACGATTCCACTGTTCCGGTTCGATGTTGTGACTAAAACCAAGAACCCCGCCTGCGATAATCATTATACGCAGCGGACGAAAGACGATCTGCAACGGTTCGTCAGGATAGCGACAGCAGTTGAACAGGCCGTGAAGCTGGGAGTATTCCTACCAGCGGAAACCTCGTTCAGTTGCAGCGACTGTCAATTCGCCAATGCCTGCAAAGAATGGCATCGGTCAAGCGCAGCCAAGCATATCTGCATGGCTGCATAACCACTAACTTGAGGAGAAATAAAATGAATGAATTAATGTTGCACTGCGGTTCCAAGTATGTGGGCCGCGAAGAAATTGCCAGAGTGCCGACCCCAATAGGGACTGCATCCTGGCATCCGGTTCCGCACTATGAAATCATAACGATGGTATCGAAAGCCGTGGAGTCACGCGGCTGGACGATTGCGAATGAACAGTATGGATTGGGCCGCGACGGCGCTAAACTTTTTGGGGTAATGCGCCTTGGACATTCCGGCAATCAGGAATGGAGCCGGGCAATTGGACTCAGGAACAGCCATGATATGAGTCTGGCGGTGGGCCTGGCGGCGGGATTAAACTGCTTCGTTTGCGTTATGTTGAGCTCAACATAACACAAATTATGTAGAGTTAGTTATTATGTTGAGTTGTACCATTAAGCCATTCGTAATCAATAACATTCTTGCAATCAACTCAACATAATCTCCTGTATATTTATTGCGGGGACTAAAATGGTCACCCATTGAATGACATAACAGGAGGCCTCTTATGAACAATGAATCGCAAAAAGGAAATCCTCAACCCCTCGAAATCCTCATTTACAATGCCTGTCTTCATCTGAAAGAACAGAATTATGTGCATGAAGGATTACGGAAATACCGAGCGACATGGCATAATTTTCTGATGTTCTGCAAGACAAGAAATGTTGAATTTTTCCAATGGGAGATGGCCGAACAGTTTTTGATCTCCATAGGAATTCCTCATCCAACAAATATGATTGGTGCCTCGGCCCGCCAAAAATATATTGTAAGGCATATGCTTTGTCTAAGTGAATTCAATATGCATGGTTCTTTTGCCCGTAATTCCAGTCTAATGAAGAAATCAATTTTAAAAGATCATTATGAAATTCTTCTTTCGGAATATGTGCGGTTTTGCGTCGAGCAAAAAGGGATTGTCTTTCGTTCCATCAGTCACATAGAAAGTGTGGCCAAGGAATTCCTTTTCTTCATTCAAATAAGGGGTTTGGAATCAACAGGTCAAATCACGGGACAAACAATAGGCGATTATTTCAAGGCAAAGGCTTATCTATCGCCATGTTCAATTGCAGATGTCGCAACCAAAATACGCGGACTGCTCAGATATCTTGTCATGAGAGGCCTGGCTGATGCCAAACCGATTGGAGCGGTTCCAACAATCCGAAGTTATTCAGGTGTACGCATTCCAGAAGTCTGGTCTCAGGAGGACATAGAGAAACTGCTTGAAACGGTTGACCGGAGTTCTCCCAAAGGCAAGAGAAATTATGTGATTCTCCTTCTTGCCGCAAGGCTGGGCATGCGTCCTGGAGACATAAGGAATTTGACCCTTGAAAATCTGAACTGGGAGGAAAACAAGATCGATATTATTCAGGGAAAAACAGGAAAACGCCTGGAACTGCCTTTATCCAATGAAATCGGAGCAGCAATCATTGATTATCTGCGTAACGGACGGCCCAAAACCACGCACCGGGAAATTTTCACAACCCTGGTAGCTCCATTTTCTCCTTTGGGACTACATGATTCATGCCACCATATAATCACCAAGTATAGGCAATTGGCCGGAATCAAGCTCCCAGAGCGATCATCTAAAGGTCTCTACACTTTGCGGCACAGCATAGCGACACACCTTTTGGAAGTTGGTACCCCACTGGAAACCATATCCGCCATAATGGGTCACGTCACACCGGATGTCACTCTGGTTTATATGAAGGCGGATGTAGCATCACTGCGTCAAGTGGCGCTTGATCTTGGAAAGGAGAATGACAAATGTATATGAGCATGGAAATCAGGCCGGAGGATTTTAATAGTCCGTTAAGAAACCAGATTATGGATTTTATTTCCGAAAGGCGGACTTGCGGAAGCAAATATATCTGCGAATACCATCATCTACGCCGGTTCGACAAGTTTTTATGCTCCAGAATGCTGGACAGCCAGAAACTACCCAGGGAACTTGTTCTTGAATGGATTGCATGGCGCGAAGCTGAGAGTCCGCTCTCACAAAAATGCCGTATCAGCGTAGCCTCACTGTTCGCAAAGTTTCTGGTGAATCGTGACATTGATGCATTTGTCTTGCCTCGCGGGATGTGCCGGATGGCCAAATGGAATTTTTGCCCTTATATATTTTCACACGAGGAAATTGGAAAAATCATATTTGTGGCAGACAACTGGAAGCCAGTGCAGAATGCTCCTTTCCTTCATCTTGTCATGGGAGAGCTTTTCAGAGTGATTTACACATGTGGATTGCGAGACGGAGAAGCGGCCAGGCTGAAACTCTCTGAAACTGATTTGGACAGAGGAATTCTTGTCATAAGACAGGGGAAGTTTCGGAAGGACAGACTCGTGCCTATGGCCGATAGCACAACTGCGCGGCTCAGAAAATATCTGGAAAAACTTCCACTGAAAGGACCGTCCGATCCTTTGTTTCCAAACCGCGCCGGCAAACATTATACCCCATCGTCGCTGTATTTGCTTTTTAGACAGTTGCTATGGAAATTACGAATTCCACATGGAGGCAGAAGCAAGGGGCCCAGGCTTCATGACCTTAGACATACATTTGCAGTCCACCGCCTGGAATCATGGATAAAGGAAGGGGTTGATCTGAATTCAAAACTCCCGTTGCTTTCGGCATATCTGGGACACGTCGGGATAGCCGGGACGCAAAGATATCTCAAACTTACCCCAGGAGCTTTTCCTGATATAACTCGCCCGCTGGACTTGATGTTTGCCAAAGTCTACAACAAGGAGAGACAAAATGAACATAACTGATTTTGCACAATATCTGTCAAAATACTTCCATGAGCATCTGGCTCATCGCCGGGGAGTCAGTCCAAACACAATGAAGTCCTATCGAGATACTTTCAAATTATTATTGCAGTATCTTCAGGACAGACACAAAACTGTACCTGAAAAAGTTACTCTGGATATTCTATCATCTGAAACAATATGTGATTTCCTTGCCTGGGTCGAAAAGGAAAGAAGCTGTTCCGCGAGAACCAAAAACCAGAGATTAGCGTCACTGCATTCCTTTTTCCGTTATCTTCAAGTAGAGGCCCCAGAACGCATAGTGCAGAGCCAGCGAATCCTTGCGATTCCCCGGTGCAAGTGGCGGAGTGCTCCAGTACACTACCTGTCGGTGGAAGGCATCGTGGCGTTGCTTTCCGCTCCTGATAGAAATACAGCAGACGGCAGACGGGATGCTGCTCTGCTAACAATACTTTATGACTCTGCCGCAAGAGTCCAGGAAATGGCAGACGTGTCAGTCAGGGATTTGCGTCTATCTCCGCCGGCTCATGTTTCACTGACCGGCAAGGGTGGCAAGACGAGAATTGTCCCTCTGATGGATCTTACCGTATCAATGATGCGTGAATATATTGATAAGGAGAATCTCGTATTGACTGAAAGACAGGATTGGCCATTATTCAGGAACCGAAGAGGCGAACGGCTTACGCGATTTGGAATAGGTCACATTCTGAATAAATATATAAAGGCTGCAAGACGCAAAGACAAGTCTCTTTCAGGAAAAGTATCTCCGCACACATTGCGGCACAGTAAGGCTATGCATCTCCTTGAAGCAGGCAGCAATTGCATTGTAATCCAAGCGATTCTTGGACACGCAGACATAAAAACAACAACCATGTATGCAAGAGCGAATCTCGATATGATGAGAAAAGCTCTTGAAAAAACAGTAACGGCGCCGCCGGAAAGGAATAATACAAAATGGAAAGATGATCCTGATTTGTTGAAGTGGCTAAAAAGCTTATGATTGTCGAGATTATGTTGAGTTGATTGCAATAATGTTATTGATTACGAATGGCTTAATGGCACAACTCAACATAATAATTAACTCTACATAATTTGCGATAATTTGTGCTTCGGTGCTTCTACTGTAATCACACGTCGGCATACGTCCGGCATCGACCTGACGGGGCTGATCTCCGGTGCACTGGATACGCTTGTTGAAGAATTTATCACGCTGGAACTGGAGGCTGACAATCTCAAACTTTATGAGATTAGACCGGATGCAGCCAGAATCGCCACGGTTCGTGCAGCGGAAGCCGGGGCCATCCCTTCATGCGATATCATCGAAGTCTTAAATGAGTTCGAGCACCCCCGGCATGAAGAGTTTGCCGCGCCAAGTCGCTGGAGTTTTCTGAATGCCTTCACCGAGGTATCCAAGAAATATTCACCGGCACGGGCTGATACATGCCAGCGCAAGCTGACGCGGCTGTTCGGTCTGGACGGCCAGCCGTCAATACTCTGGGATGGACAAGCCATCGACGCATAAACGACAAGGGCGCGGAGCGGGGGTTGGTTAAAAACCGACACCTCTCTACCCGCTCCCGCCCTTTCTTAAATTAAACTGAAAGAATGGAGACAGGATATGAAGAAATCTATTTATCAGTATTCGCTTAAACGCACCAAAGTAATGGAGTTCCGTGAGCATGAAAAACTCAACATGCCCAAAAATGTCTACAAATTCTTGAAGGCGATAAAGCTGGACGAAGAGGAGCAGGAGCACATGCTGGTATTAGTTCTCGATGCCGGAAGTAGAATCAAGGCATACTACACTGTCAGTATCGGGTTGATTGATAAAACTCAAATACATGTTAGGGAACTTTACCGGAATTCCATAATCTACGGA
>CAIMFA010000608.1 GCA_903840185.1 uncultured Lentisphaeria bacterium
ATCTACATCCCCGGCAATCATGACAAAGAACTGCGGGATATGGCGGGATTTGATTTTGCCGGAATCAAGATTCGCAAGGAAGATATCCACATAACTGCCGATTCACGCCGTCTACTCCTTTTACATGGTGATAAATTTGACGGAGTGCTCAACGAGAAACTTATGTTTCTCTATACCCTGGGCGACCGCTGTTATGACATGGCGCTGCTGCTCAGCCGGATTGTCAACCGGGTGCTTATGCTGTTCGGATACGACTGGTCTCTGTCCCGTTACCTGAAAACCAAGGTCAAAAACGTGGTCAAATTCATTAATGACTTCGAGCACCTGGTGGTTGCGGAAGCAAAAAGCCGCAAAGTTGACGGTATCATCTGCGGACATATCCACACTCCCGAACTCCGCATGATTGACGGTTATCTTTATGCCAACTGCGGCTGCTGGACTGAAAATATGTCGGCGGTCGCGGAAACCGCGTCCGGCGAAATTGAATTGATCAATCTGGACGCCTTCGCAATGTCTGAATTAAGAAATAACATAAAGGAGGAAATGTATTTTGAAGAAACGGAACACATTCAAACAATTGGCGCATGATTGCATGTTTCAGCGGATTCATGGCTCAAAACTGATATACAATACCTGCTGGGAGGATGCCGCGATCGACCGCAAACTGATGCAGCTTGACGGCAGCAGCCAAATCGTAATGATTACCAGCGCCGGATGCAATACCCTCAATTATCTGCTGGACTCACCGCGCGAAATCCATTGTGTGGACGTCAACCCGAAACAGAATGCGCTGCTGCATTTGAAACTGGCGGCGGCGGCAAAGCTGGAACACGAAGATTTCTTCCAGTTGTTCGGGCTGGGCCGCCACGAAAACTATATGCCGGTATTCGAATTTCTGAAGGATTCAATGCCTGAATATGCTGTTGAGTTCTGGCGGCAGCACATGAACTATTTTTCCGGCAAAGGTCTTCGCAAATCGTTTTACTATCACGGCGCGGCCGGCAATGTGGCGCTGATGATTAATCAGTATCTCAAGCTGCGCAAGGAGTTGCGGGGAATGCTGTACGACATTCTGGACAGCACTTCACTCGATGAACAGCGGGAATTGTATGCCCGGATCGAGCCGGAATTCTGGACGCTGTTCACCAGGGTGCTGGTGGCAAACCCGGTCATCCTGGCAATGCTGGGCGTGCCGCGTCCTCAGATACAGATCATCCGCAACACTTATCCCGGCGGCATCCTGGCCTATATCAAAGACAAATTGCGCCATGTCTTCACCAAACTGCCGGCGCAGGAGAATTATTTCTGGCGGGTTTATATCCGCGGCGAATATACCCCCGAATGCTGTCCTGACTACTTGAAAAAAACAAACTATGCATTGCTGCAAGCCAATATTAACCGTGTTCATGCCTACAATTCGACAGTTACCGGTTTTCTTCAGGAACGGCCGGGCGATTATACGCATTTCGTACTGCTGGACCATCAGGACTGGCTGGCGGCAAATGATGTTCCAGCACTTGAGGAAGAATGGATGCAAATCATCCACAACAGCGCGGAAAATGCAAAATTGATAATGCGGTCAGCCGCCCATGAGATTGACTTTATCCCTGAACTAGTGACTGTCAATTTGAAGAAACACCCGGAATGCACCCGCCAATTACATCAACTGGACAGGGTCGGCACTTACGGGAATCTGCTGTTTGCCGAGGTGGTATGACGCTCTCCGGAACGGCTGGAAACACATCATGCTGTATTCAATCGGCAAAGATGGAACGGTATTATCGCCTGCATTCCCACATTTATGATTATACCCGCTGGAGTTTTCTGTTCGGACGGAAAAATATTATCGGAATGGCAGCTGATTTCGTCACGCCCCGCCGTATTCTTGAGGTGGGTTGCGGTACCGGAGCCAATCTTTCGATACTGGCGAAGACCTTTCCTGATGCTTCAATCACCGGAGTGGATATCTCCGATTCAATGTTGAACAAATCCAGGCGGCGGTTGAAGCAGTACGGTGCCCGCATCGAACTGCTGAACTACAATTATAACCGTCCCGTCCGGCGCGGATGCTATGACCTGGTGCTGTTTTCCTACACACTGACCATGGTCAATCCCGGCTGGCAGGAGGCGCTCAATGCAGCAACAGCCGATCTTGCCCCCGGCGGCTGTCTGGCTGCTGTGGATTTTCACCGCGGCGGCTCATCCTGGTTTTCCAGCTGGATGAGCGTTAATCATGTGCGCATGGAGGGCGAACTGCTACCATGGATGACACAAATTTTCGATCCGTTATTCCAGTCAGAGTGCAAAGCGTATGGCGGACTGTGGCAATATTTCTACTTCATCGGCAGCAAACGCTGTTAAGCTTTTGCTCCTCCCTCCCTATTTTCAGTTCTTTCTCTTGCATTAAAGTTAATATCAGGTATATTTAAATGTATGCCGTTTTGGGTGTAAACGAATAACACACTGGAGAAACCCATGAAGAAAATGTTAATCGCCGCCGGAATCACACTGTTCGCAGTTGCCGCATTTGCCCAGGACGCCGCACCGGCTGCCGCTGATGCAGCAAAAGCCTGTGCCGCCAAAAAATGCTGCGCCAAAGCCGGTACTCCCGGTTGCTGCAAAGCTAAAGACAAAGTCTGTCCGATAAAAGCTAAAGCCGATGCGGAAAAAGCCAAAGCCGATGCCACCAAAGCCTCAGCGAACGCAGAAGCCGATGCCACCAAGACCGCGGCGGATGTTAAAGCCGATGCCACGAAGGCCGCGGCGGATGTTAAAGCCGATGCCGCAAAAGCTAAGGAAGAAACCAAATCATGGTGGAAATTCTGGTGAGCTGACGCCGCTTCAACCGAAGCAGCAAGTTGATATAAATAGCCTGTCTCCGGAAAGACAGGCTTTTTTTATTTAATGGAAAGATTCTATCCTACATTCCAATAACTATTGACTTTATCGATTTTCTGTTGTATAATGCTTATTAAGAGTCAGTGATATAACGGGAATGAGCCATTAAGCGCCCCCGCAATGATCTTTAGGATCAAATATCTATCACTGACTCATTCTTTTTATGATGTACACATCAGGAAATATCCATTAAAAAAACGTAACATTACTGTTTTTTCAATTCATCAGTCAGCAATTCCGAATGAAAAATAGTTCGCGCTGATTCGACCGAAGATTAGAAGACGGCAACAGGTTTTTATTCGCGATCGCGTCATTTTCAGCCATAATTGCCATTTTTTAAAG
>CAIMFA010000609.1 GCA_903840185.1 uncultured Lentisphaeria bacterium
CGGTTAACAAGGACGGAGTGCCGCTGTCCATGACGCCTGGTTTTGAAGATAATCCCAATGCGATGTTTATTTTGTGGAAAGATCACACCGCGATGGCGGAAGCAGGCGAAATCAACCAGTATGCCAAAACCTGGGGCGGTGAAGATTATACCAAATATGAAGGCGGCATTTACTCTTCAGAATGGTTCTGGTCGAAAATCCTGCATACCCTGCGCAGCGACAAGCAGGTGCGTCAGGCGGCATTTTCATGGGTTGAACATTGTGACTGGATTCCGGCGGTGCTGGCCGGCTGCACGGATCCGCTGAAACTTAAACGCAGCCGCTGCGCTGCCGGACATAAAGCAATGTGGCATGAGAGCTGGGACGGACTGCCGGCGGAAAAATTTCTGTCTGGCGTTGACCCGCTGCTGTCCGGTCTCAGGGACCGGCTTTATACGAAAACGTTCACCTCCGAGACGAAAGCGGGAACGCTTTGCGCGGAATGGGCTAAAAAACTTGGTCTTCCGGCCGGTATTGCAATCGGGGTCGGCGCTTTCGACTGTCATTTCGGCGCGGTGGGCGGCCAGATCGAGCCTTACTATCTGAGCAAAGTCATGGGGACTTCCACATGTGACTTGCTGGTAGCCCCGTTGAAAGACCTCGACGGCAAGCTGATTCGCGGCATTTGCGGTCAAGTTGACGGTTCCATCATTCCGGGGATGCTCGGCATGGAGGCGGGACAGTCTGCTTTCGGGGATATTTATGCCTGGTTTAAAAACCTGATAGCCTGGCCGCTGCAAATGATGAATCAGGAGGACGCCGAAAAGATTGCCGCAAAAATTCTTCCGGCGCTCGAAAAAGAAGCGATGAAAATACCCGTCGGCGAATCCAGTGTGCTGGCGCTGGACTGGATGAACGGACGGCGCACTCCGGACGCCAACCAGGCGTTGAAGGGCGCGATATTAGGCCTTAACCTGGGCAGTTCCGCCCCGATGATCTATCGCGCGCTGGTCGAGGCGACAGTATTCGGGACTAAGAAAATTGCCGACCGGTTCCCCGAAGAAGGGATTCCGGTAAAAGGTGTTATCGCCATGGGCGGAGTTGCTAAAAAATCCCCGTTTATCATGCAGATGTGCGCGGATGTGCTGGGAATGCCGGTTAAAATAGTTAAATCGGAACAGGCCTGCGCCCTGGGGGCCGCCATGTTTGCCGCAGTCGCAGGCGGGCAGTATAAGAATGTTCAGCAGGCGATGCAGAAAATGGGCGGAGGTTTTGATAAGACCTATGAGCCGGAAGCGGACAGTTCCAGAAAATACGCAGTGTGTTTCAAGCAGTACAGCCGTTATGCGGCGCTGGTGGAAAAGGAGACGATGCGGAAAAATTGACTTTGAGACGGAACTTCTCAAAAATTATTTCGCACAAAAGCGCAAAGATAAATCGCAAGCAGGATGCTTGCGGTACTCTTTAGTAAAGCCGAATATTCATATTATTTCGTTGAAGAAATGTGAAAAGACATTTGCAAATAGCGAAAATTCATTGTAAAATATAGTGGAATAGAGTTTTTTGTGCGTGTTAGCTGTTGGTTAAAATTGTATTAGCAATTGATTTTGCCGGAGAAGATTTACTATGAGTAGTGATTATTCTGAAGAGTATTTCCGCAAAATTTTAATTGAGGCTATTTACCCGAGCCTGCATGAGAACCGTCTGGATTTAAACAATATTACCGTTGACGAAGCTGATCCTGTTCCATCTGAAGATCTGGGCTGGGCGATTCAGACGATGGAAGCGAACAGCCTGCTGCAGCGGATTGACGATTCTAATTATGGACTGACTGAGGCCGGGCTGGGTTATATTCAAGCACTGCTGCAAGCAGCTCCCCTGGCAGAACCGCAGCCGGAACAACAGCCTGAGCCGCAATCACAACCTGTGCCGGAACCAGTATCTCCCGCGGCCAACACGAAATCTCCTGAATTTGAAGACCGCTCGGCAGCGCTGAATTATTTAATCTATGAATCTTTCATCTACAATAAAACCCTTGAATTGACCTCGTTTGGTCCATTGATCCTGAGAGATCACAAACCTGAAGTTTACGGGAAATACAAGTTTACCAAGGAAGAGATAGATTACGAACTGGAATCTAAGGCTCGGCAGGGAATTTTATTTTTCCGGCAGGTTGAAGAAGACGGGCTTGACGGCGGTCAGGATTCGTACCGGGTTCCGCACAAAAAAGAAAATGAAGCACTTAATCCGGAAGACTATATCCCGGGTGGACTTAAAGATTTGTACATCGGATTGAGAGATGACTTTGAGGCCAGCGAAGCGCTGGAGCAGAGACTGGTAAACGCTGAAATGCGTTCACAGTACAAGGCGGAGAGAAGCGAACTATTTCTGATGACCGAGCTGCCTCTGGATACAGAAAAGTCAAAAAAGATAATGGAAAAATTTATCCATATTATAGGTTTTGCCGAAACGCTGCCTGAGCACCTGAAAAAAGATTATCTCAACAAGGCGATCAGGATAGTGCGGGAATATTACAAGCCGGATTACTTGTTAACTCCTGAAGAACGAATACAGAACGAAGTTGACAGAATTCGAATGATCGAAGAGCTGAATCAGAAATATTATAAACTTCATCAGGATTATATCGCAGAGCAGGAAGCCAAAAAAGTGGATGATGATCCCAAGAAGCATACCTTTAAGTATAAAATGAGCCATACTTTCCACGATTTGACCAGCATTCTGAATAAAACCAACAAGCATCAGGAAGAAGGCATCAAGTAGCCTGGTCTTTCCCGTCGGAAAAAGTCTTTTCCATAAAG
>CAIMFA010000610.1 GCA_903840185.1 uncultured Lentisphaeria bacterium
ATACTCCTTTTTTTAAGTGTACGTATTTAGTATAATACGTACACTTGAAAAAAGCAAGAAAAAAAGCACGATTTGGGTAAAAAATCGTGCTTTTTTTAACAATTTTAGCTTAAAGTGTGCGCTTTATCCAATTTTCAGGTTGTGAAGCAGATGCGGAATTTACCAGAAGCTTTGGAATGAGATGAACGTCATAAAAAATGACAAAACGGAATTAGAGGGGAAAAATGGTCGGAGCGAGAGGATTTGAACCTCCGACTTCTGCGTCCCGAACGCAGCGCTCTAGCCAGGCTGAGCCACGCTCCGACATAATAAAGGTCATCGTAGAAGTACGAGACCTTTATATTAGTATCAAAAAACTAAAAAGCAACCTCAAATATCAATTAAAAGTTACTTTTTTACAGAAATAACGACTTTTTTGAGCGAACCTTCGCCTTCGCTGGCGGTGATAAGCTCCGGATCATCCTGCAGGGTGATATGAATAATCCTGCGGTCATGAGAATTCATCGGGGCCAGGACAACGGGTTCGCCCCAGCGTTTGACTTCCTTGGAAGCATCGAGCGCCTGGATGCGCAGGGTTTCTTCGTGAGCGGCTTCGTCTTCTTCATTGCGGTCGCGTCCGCCTCTGCTGTCACGTCTGTCGCCGCCTCTGTCATCTCTATCTCTTCTGTCGCCGCGGTCACGACGGTCACGTCTGTCTCCGCCTCTGTCATCTCTTCTGTCGCCGCCGCGTTCTCTGCGTTCGCCGCGGTCATCGCCTTCGCCTTCTTCATCACCGCCGGGGCGGTTGTTGTTTCTGGAATATCCGTCGATGTCGAGAACGATTCTCGGGCAATCCGGTTCGGCATTGAACATCATGCGGTTGAGCAGCAGTTGAAGACTCTCCAGAGTCTGACCTTTGCGTCCGATAATGCGGCCGGCATCTTCTGAAGCGATAATGACGGCGAGTTTCGAACCTTTGTCTTCGATTTTAAGTTTTGCGTCCAGAGCGAGGTAGTCAAGCATCGTGGCAAGCGTCTTGGACACTTTGACTTTGATCTCTTCCATTTTTTCGGTGTTTTCCATAGTGTTACACTCCTTGTTTGCGGTTTAGGCGGTTCAAGCTTTCTTTAAATTGTTGTTTTGACTCTTACCGGCGGCCGGTTGGTCCTTGCCCATTTTCTGGGTCATATAGAGTTGCAGAATACTGAAGATCTGGCTTACCGTCCAATATAATGTAAGCCCTGAAGGCAGGGAATACAGGACGAAAAGCATAACTACAGGCATGAACATCATCATTTTCTGCTGCATCGGATCGGCTGGAGCAGGAGTCATTTTCTGCTGCAGCACCATCAGCGCCGTCATAACCAGTACAAGCGGGTTGAGCGGGAGGCCGAAGATAACCGCGATGGTATCCGGTCTGGACAGGTCGGAGGCCCAGAGGAAGGAAACCTGGCGGAGTTCAACGGCGCCGTCAAGCGTCGCGTATAATGCAAAGAATACAGGGATCTGGAGGAGGATCGGCAGACATCCGCCGAGTGGATTTACTTTTTCGATTTTATACAATTCCATGACTTTGGCATTCATCTGCTGCGGATTGTCTTTGAATTTCGTCTTGATTTCCGCAACCATCGGCTGCAGTTTCTGCATTTTCTTCATGGAGTTGTTGGCTTTCTGGGTCACCGGCCAGAAAATTACGCGGACAATAATGGTCAGAACAATAATAGCCCAGCCGTAGGAGCCGCAGAAGCCTTTCAGCATGATCAGCGCCACCAGCATGAATTTGGCCACCCAGTCCAGCGGGCCCCAGGCCAGATGCATGATCCGGGAGGATGAGTCATCAAACCTCTTCAAATCTTTCAGTATTTTAGGTCCGGCATAATATTTGAACTTGAGAGTGAGCTCCTTGCCGGGAGCGACGGTGATATTTTTATAAGAACCGCCGATACCCGCGGTAAAATACTTTGCATTCTCGGCAGTAACAGTCTGTTCACGGGCCTGGACCACGCCGTCGTCAAACGGCTTTTCCGGCAGCAGCAGGCAGGCGAAATATTTGTTGCCGACGCCGGTCCACGTTACCGGTTCCTCCGGCTGGACGAAAAAGTCCTTCTCCTTGGCGTCGGCGTATAAATCGAACAGTTTGCCGCCGGCAGTCATGAAATCAATGCAATGGGTTTCAGTGGTGATAGTATCGCCGGCCAGACGCAGCAGGGGCTGCAGGCCGCCGCTGTTAATCGATATTTTCTGGAATTTCAGCTCGCTGCGGCCGGTATTCTTAAAAGTAACAGTATAATCGGTAGTGTAATCGTCAACGATATTCCAGTTCTGGGTGAGCAGGAAGATGTTACCGGCTTCGTCCGCCAGTTTTCTGACCACGGAGAAAGATTTATCCGAATTACGGTTGTTGTCAATAACTTCCAGGACTTTCCATGGTTTGGAGTTGAATACCGCCAGCGC
>CAIMFA010000611.1 GCA_903840185.1 uncultured Lentisphaeria bacterium
AAACCCAATGATGATATTCCGTTTAAAGAGACCATTCGGGCGCTGGACAGGTTGCAGGACGAAAAAGTCATCCGCAACACCGGCGTAAGTAATTTTGCCGTCAGGCGTCTTGATCATGCGCAGGCGTTGTCCAGTCATAAAATCGTCGCCAATCAGGTGCATTACAATCTCATTTTCCGCGAACCTGAAGCTTCCGGATTGCTGGATTACTGCGGGGAGAATGATATAATGCTGATTGCCTGGCGTCCGCTGCAAAAAGGCGGGTTGACGGCCGACAGCGAAAAATTCCTGAAACCGCTGTGTGAAAAGTATAACAAGACGATGTATCAGATTGCGCTGAACTGGCTGATTTCGCAGCCCGGCGTAACAACGGTCTCCACCATGCGTAAAACCTCCCACCTTGATGAAAATCTCGGTGCTGTTGGATGGCAAATGGATAAAGACGATATCGAATTTATCCGGGAAGAATTTCCTGAGCAGAAAAAAGTTTCAGACGTTCCGTTGTCCTGATTTTTTCAGCAATGCTTTTCGGTATAATTCAGAATGGTCCGCATGACATTCTCGAACACTGACAGCCTGGCCAGCTCAAAGCCATGGCTGTTCTGGCAGACATGTCCCAGCACGGCAACCCGCGCGGCTGCGCCGGCCTGACAAATGGCGCTGGCGTCCGAAAAAGATTTTTCATAAACCACCGGCTGGAGTTCAGTGTCAGCTTCGCGGGCGGATTCCAGTAACTCCCGGATCAGCCGCTGGTCATAATTGCAGACCGTATCTTTGCTCCAGATGCCCGGACGTCCGTCAAGTTTCAAAACCGCCTGGTCAGTTATCGCGCAGCCGTCAACCGCGATAAATATTTCCGGTTTTTCACGCATAGCCATCGCTCTGGCACCGTAGCAGCCGCCTTCTTCATGCACCGTAAACGCGATAATCAGCGGAGATGAGGGGCGGAATCCCCGTTCCTTGAAGGTCTTTAACAGCAGAAGCAATATCACGACTCCGGCGCGGTCATCGAAGCTCCAGGCGGAAATCAGCGGGGAACTTTTCCTGCCGAAAACATAAGGCCCCCTGCCCTCTTTCACCGGCACCGCGCTGGAACCGGGACGGACTCCCGCGGCTTTAAGTTCCTGCGGAGATAAGCCGGTAATGATCCTTACGCCATGCCAGTCCGGCGCCCATACGCCGTTTCCGGCAGCTTTCGCATATGCCGATCCCATTGAAAATAAACCCGAAACAGTCTTGTCATTATCCGTCATAATCACAACCTGGCATTCGCCCAGTTTGCAGGGGTGAAGTCCGCCGGAAGGAGCCACCCGGAGGTTGCCGCTCTCTTCAATCGCCGTCACCACCATGGCAACTTCGTCCATATGCGCGGCCAGAATGGTTTTCGGCTTTGTCTTGTCCGCCCCTTCCAGCCTGACCAGCACGTTGCCGGAAGCATCAGTCTCGCAGTCCATGCCGAAAGCGGCGATCTTCCCGCGAATCACCTCCGCAATCATCTCTTCACGTCCCGGCGGAGCCGGAACGCGGATCAGTTCAGATAAGATTTCCACAAAGTTTTTATTAAACGCATCCATTTAAATATGTCGCTTTCAAGATTAAGGTTATCAGTCCAGAGCAAAGGCTTTTCTCTGCGACTGCATAACTTCCGGTGAAACAGCAGCCGCATTTTTCAGAACAATATCAAATTTTTCGACCAGCAGTTCCGCAATATGCCGGTGTACGGCTTCGAGGGTTTCAACCGGTGATTGCTTACCCAGCGATTTATATAATTGCATGGAATTCACCACCAGCGTTTCAGTGTCCGGGTAGCCTGAACACATCAGGTTCCATGGAGCAAGCTGCTCCTGGTCGCCGGCGCTGCGGAAATCGCTGCGGAAAAGCACTGCCGGTTTATTGATGGACTTGGCCGCGATAAACTCGGCAACAGTACCGGAGTCAGCGTCGCCGCCGTCAAAGTTAAACAGCGCCAGATCGGCATTGAACAGCGCGTTCAGGTCTTTTCTGCGGATTTCGTCAAAGCTCAATCCATCAGTATCCATATCCTGCGGCAGAAAACATTTGAACCGTCCTTTTGACGCTTTCTCGATCTGTATAGCCAGCATCTGGTTGCCGGTTAAATGCTTGTGGTCAAACAACTCTCCGGCAAAAAATACAATAAAAGATATCATCGCCTCTCCCTCGAAAAAATATTTGTTTTAACAGGTATAATATACCGCCGTAAAAGACAACATCCAATTCATGACGGTAAATTACTGGTATCCGGCTGGTTTTTAAAGAATCTTAGTGTCCACGCTGGTATCCCTGGATTTGGCAAGCCAGTTATTGATGGTCGCAATAAACAGGTCATTGTTGATCGGCTTGGTAATATAATCGTCAATACCGGCCTTGATGCATTTTTCCTTGTCGCCCTTCAGCGCATAGGCGGTAACGGCAATAATCGGAGTGTAGAGGCCGGTCGCGGCCTCATAACTTCTAATTTCCTCGGTCGCTTCCAGTCCGTTCATTAACGGCATCTGAATATCC
>CAIMFA010000612.1 GCA_903840185.1 uncultured Lentisphaeria bacterium
ATCCGGGCATTATTTATAAATTAAAAAATTGAAAGTATGATTTTCCATGCGTTTTATTTATATTGTAATGATTATTCTAGGCATGGCTGCCTGCCTGATTTGTAATGCCGGCAACGGCAATGGCAATGGCAACGGCAATAAAGACAGTGATGATGATGTAACGCTGACCCGTGCCGGAGTCCTTGAATATCTCAAAAAATGCGAGACAATGATTATTACCGGCAAGGATGAACGCGGCGCTGAGCTGACCCGGCAGCATTACATGGCGTATGCCATGACAGTCCATTCCTGGTTGAAAGATCCGGAGGAACTGGAAATATCGACCGGAATTGACCGGGCATGGTTCAACAAAGTGGTTGATAAGTTTGATGAGATGTGGGATGCCCGCCGGCAGTCCGACCTGGACGGCCTGGACGACAGTATCCATAAAAATACCGGCGGCGGCGATGAAAAATTTAAAAAAACAGTTCTTGCGTTTTCCGTGCTGCTGTTAAAGCCGGAAGATGTTAATCCGGCAAGGCTTTACAGCTTGAAAAAGTTCAAAGACGCCAAGCGCAAGAAAGCAAAACCGGTTCAGAAGAATACAGATACCGATACTGATATAGCAGACAAAACATGAGAACAGGTATTATCGGGCGTGGGGTAAGCGGGCTTGCCGCCGCCAGACTGGCTCAAGCCGCCGGACATAAAATTGAATTCTTTGAAGATTCCTCTGCTGCCGCGGAAAAACCGTCTTACACTATTTTTGCCGGATTTGACCTGCTGGTAGTCAGTCCCGGCGTTCCGCCCTTTTCTCCGGTCTATCAGGCGGCGCTGGCTTCCGGAGTGGAACTGATCAGCGAGATGGAATTTGGCGCGCGTCATTTCGACGGTCCGATGCTGGCAATAACCGGGACCAACGGCAAAACCACGACTACCGAACTGACGGTGCATTTGCTGCAGGCGTTTGGCGTTGATGCCCGTCCGGCAGGCAATATCGGCTTCCCTCTGTGTGATATCTGCGCGGATATCCTTGAAGTCAAGTACGGCAAAGGGCTGCTGCCGGTTATCGAGGTCAGTTCGTTTCAGCTTGAGCGCTGTTTCAAGTTCAAGCCTTTCGCCGCGGTGCTGCTTAACATCACCAGTGACCATCTCAACCGCTATCATGACAGTATGGCCGAATACGCCGCCACCAAGTTCAAGATTTTTGACCTGGTGCCGGTTGAACGCCGGGTGGGGGGATTGAGTTTGTGCGAAACCCCCGAATTTAAACTGCCGGTTTGCTCCGGCAATGAAATAACCGTCAGCGGCGGAGATTTGCTGCATGGCGGAAAATTGATAGTCCGTCAACAGGAAACGCAGTTGCATGGACCGCACAACCTGGAGAATCTGGTCGCATCGCTGGAACTGGTGCGGATTTATCTGGGGAGCGACGCGCTGTTTTCTCCCGTGCTGAAGAACGCCATATGCGAATTTGCGCCGGGGCGTCACCGCCTGGAGCAGGTTGCCGAACATTCCGGAGTGGTCTTTATTAATGATTCCAAAGCGACCAATCCGGCATCGGTGATTGCCGCCCTGCAAACAGTTTCAGCTCAGGGGAGGCAAAATGTCAACATCATCCTCGGCGGCCTGGATAAGGATATGGATTTTTCATCGCTGCGCGAAGTGTCCGGCTTCGTGAAGAAGGGATTTATCATTGGTCAATGCAGACAGAAGATATTTGATGCCTTGAGCGGGAGTTTTCCCTGCGAATTGTTTGACACGTTCAAAGCCGCGGTTGGCGCCGCGGCCAGGAATTCCGTTAGCGGCGATATTGTCCTGCTTTCTCCGGCATGTGCCAGCATGGATATGTTCAAGGATTACAAAGATCGCGGCGACCAGTTTCGCGATCTCGCGAGCAATCCGGATATATACTCTACGCTGATGAAAATTTAAGCATAGACGAGCAGGATTGCGATCTTTTGAGTTTGGATTCGCACTCTTCGAGCCCTTCGATACCTCTATACCGTATTTGAGTCAAATCCAACTCAATAGAGCCAATTCGGACTTGACGTTATCTTGTTTCCC
>CAIMFA010000613.1 GCA_903840185.1 uncultured Lentisphaeria bacterium
TATTTGAATATGAAGTTTTTTAATCTTTCCAGGCCTGCGTTGAAAAGCGTTTTTCAAGGTAACGTTTTGATGCTCGGGCTGGTGAGTTTCTTTACTGATTTCTCCAGTGAAATGATTTATCCGCTGCTGCCGCTGTTTTTCTCCGGGCTCGTTTCCTCCGGACTCGTGGCGGTGTATATCGGGCTGATGGACGGTATTGCGGAAACTGTCGCCAGTGTGCTGAAGATTTATTCCGGCAGAATTAGTGATGCGGTCGGAAAGCGCAAGCCGCTGGTGTTTCTGGGGTATGGTATTTCCACGTTCGCCAGACCGCTGCTGGCGATTTGTACCGCCGGATGGCATGTAATCCTGCTCCGTTTTATCGACCGCATCGGTAAAGGCATCCGGACCGCGCCGCGCGATGCGCTGATCAGTGAATCGGTATATCCCGAAGTCCGCGGACTGGCGTTCAGTTTTCACCGTTCAATGGATCACGCCGGCGCGGTTCTGGGGCCGGTGGTCGCCGGAGTTTTCCTTTATCTGCTGCTGGGGGGCAATGATTTGTGGGGAAGATTCTCCGCAACCGCTAATCCGGATGAAATGCATGCACTGCGCTGGTTGTTCGCGTTCGCCCTTATTCCGGGAATTGCGGCGGTCTGGATAATAACCCGTAAAATTAAAGAAATCACCAAACAGGCTGCAACTGAAGCGGATAAGCCTGAAAATCAGAATATGGCGCCGCTGCCGGGCCGGTTCTATGTCTTTCTGCTTGCGGTGACACTGTTTGCGCTGGGCAACAGCTCCGATCTGTTTCTGCTCTATTATGCTCAGACTCAATTCAACCTCGGCCCCGGATACCTGATTCTATTCTGGACAGTGCTGCATTTGTCAAAAATCTGCTTCAGCATGCCTGGCGGCTGGCTTTCCGACCGTCTCGGCAGACAGTTCACGATTACTGCCGGCTGGATAATCTATATGGCGGTTTACTGCGCGTTTCCGTTCGCGTCTGAACTGTGGATGATCTGGCTGCTGATCATTGCCTACGGTTTCTTCTACGGCATGACTGAAGGTTCGGAAAAAGCGCTGGTTGCGGATTTCATTCCCGCTGAATGCCGGGGACGGGCATTCGGCTTGTATCATGGTGTTGTCGGACTTGGCGCACTGCCGGCAAGCCTGGTTTTCGGCGTTCTGTGGTCAGTTGCCGGCCCGAAAACCTCTTTCATGCTGGGCGCATTCTTTGCCGCGGCTGCCGCCGCAGTCATTACCGCGCTTTTTCTATACTCTGCGCGGCTGAAAATTCAACTATAGATTGCGAATATTTTGAGAATTGGTTCGTATTCTTCGAGGCTGCCGATACCGGGGTATCGAAGGCCTCGAAGAAAGCAAATCCAGACTCAAAAGATCGCAACCGCCCTGCGGTGAATGTCTTGCGGTTGTATTTTTCCGCTCCTCCTTCATGCGATATTCATATCGCCTGTCAGTCGGATCGAAATAATCCAATCCACAATCCTATTCATCTAAAGTTGAATTTTCA
>CAIMFA010000614.1 GCA_903840185.1 uncultured Lentisphaeria bacterium
CGACCTGGGGGGGATGAGCCAGGTGCGCGGCGCCTGGAGCACGCTCAACAGCAAATATGACGCGATTCTGGCCGGCAACTGCAACCGGGCGTTCCCGGTTGACCGCTCCGTGATGTTCACCCGCTGCCGCGGCTGGATCGTGTATTGCGACTATTCGCAGGAATTGAATCCGGCCTGCCTGATAAGATTCACCGCCGGTCTGGACAATGCGGTGCAATGGCTGTTCAGTGTACCGGTCGGCCAGGGCAAAACCATCCAGCTTCAGCTTTCACTGGAAATGGCCCGTGACAAGAATTATGTCCAGCTCCATTTTTACCGGCCGCCGGCCAGTGATGACGGCGACACCGCGCTTATCGATGAAAATAAAGTAAAGATCATTCTGCGCCCGGACATCGAGGACCGCTGCAACCATGAAGTGACCAAAGCGCATACCGGCCCGGAAAATGTTTTCCCGGCGGCGGTGCGCCCGCAGTCCGGCGGCTTCGACTTCAATCCGTCCGGGCAGCGCAATCTGACCATGCGGCTGTCGGCGGGAACTTTTTCGTGTCAGCCGGAATGGCATTATATGGTGCCGCTGCCGCTGGAGGCGGAACGCGGTCTGGAAGCGCACACCGACCTGTTCAGCCCCGGTTTTTTCGAACTGCATCTGGGCGGCGGCGAATCGGCGACCCTTTCCGCCGGCATCAACCTTGCCGCGCCGGAATCCGAACCGCGGAACGCGGACGGGGTGATACTGCCGGAAATCATGAATCCGGAAGACGCCATGCTGCGCGCCATCAAACATTTCGTGGTAAAACGGGATGATTCGAAGACCGTCATCGCGGGCTATCCGTGGTTCCTGGACTGGGGCAGAGACACGCTGATCTGTCTGCGCGGCATGATCGCCGCCGGATATATGACCGAAGCCAGGGATATCTGCCGCCAGTTCGCCAGATTCGAATGGCAGGGAACCATTCCCAACGTCATCCGCGGCGGCGACGTATCCAACCGCGAGACCAGCGATGCACCGTTATGGTTCTTCACCGCCGTCGCGGATTATATCAAAGCGGCGGGCGGCGATTACATCCTGGATGAAGACTGCGGCGGGCGGACGCTACGGCAGATACTTGTTTCAATCGGCAGACATTACCGCAGCGGTACGCCGAACGGCATCATCATGGACCCCGAAACCGGCCTTATTTTCAGCCCCTCCCATTTCACCTGGATGGATACCAACTATCCGGCGGGAACACCCCGTGAAGGCTATCCGGTGGAAATCCAGGCGCTGTGGTATGCCGCGCTGCAGCTGCTCGCCGAAATAGACCCGTCCGGAGACTGGGCTGAACTGCGCGAAGAAGTCAGAGAGAACTTCGAAACCCTTTTCTATCTGAAAGACAATGGATACTTAAGCGACTGCCTCCATGCCCGTCCGGGAACGCCGGCGCGGCGCGCAACAGCCGATGACGCCTGCCGTTCCAATCAATTGTTCGCGGTTACGCTCGGACTGGTTCCCGGACGCAGGATCCAGATGTCAATTCTGTCCGCCTGCGAACAGCTGATTATTCCGGGCGCCATCCGCACCCTGGCTGACCGGCAGGTAAAATATCCGCTGCCGGTCTTCCACCTGGGCGGCCTGCTCAACGATCCGTCCTGGCCTTACTGGGGAGCATATAAAGGCGATGAAGACACCAGGCGCAAGCCGGCTTATCATAACGGCACCGCCTGGACCTGGCCGTTCCCTTCATACTGCGAAGCGCTGTTCATGATCGGCGGCGAAAAATGCCGTTTCCGCGCCGCATCGCTGCTCATGTCGGCGTCAGAGGTCATCAACAGCGGCGTTCCCTGCCATACACCGGAAATACTGGACGGCGATTCTCCGCATCTCTGGCGCGGCTGCGGCGCGCAGGCCTGGGGTATTACGGAATTGTTCAGAGTTTATAAGATTTTAATTTCAAAATAGACATCTTAAATATTTATGCTATATTAAAGGCAATTAAGAAGTTTATGCCATGATTTTAACCATTTACGGCATAATGACTTGATCAGGCTGAAGGGAGTGCCGCATTGCAGGGGTACAGGGAATGCGGTTTTAAATATGTAACTTAGGAGGAAATGAAAATGGCAACCAAAAAAATCGTGAAAAGCGCCTCAACCTCAACAGCAGGACGCAAAAAAGTAATATTTGAAGTACAGACCAAGCCCGGCAGCAGCGTGTTTCTGGCCGGTGATTTCAATGGCTGGGACTGCACCAAAAAGCAGCTTACCGACAAGGACAATAATGGGATTTTCCAGGGTGCGGTAATGCTGGGCACCGGTACTTACGAGTACAAATTTTACATTAATGACACCTGGTGCGTTGATCCCGGCAATCCCAATTTCAGGCCGAATGAAATGGGAACGCTGAACAGTGTTATTACTGTTGACTGAAATTTCCCTATCAATCAGGTATTGAATTAATTTGGCCGGCAGTTTTCCGGAGGGGTGTTTATTGTCCAGAACTTCCTCACTAAATGGTTTGCCGTCCGGATTCCTGGATTATTCATAAAAATTGGGTGAAAGACGAAAATATGCTC